>JAZOPU010000101.1:0-14106 GCA_045655705.1 Candidatus Scatosoma sp. | reverse complement strand
TCTCACGTTCCCCTACTATGTCAAGGCAAAGCGTTTTGCTCTCGCAAAACGGCTCCTACCCTCAAATCCCTCTCTATATTCCATACAAAAAACCTGTGAGAATGAATAACTTCATTTCTCACAGGTTTGGCGCAGAGAGAGGGATTTGAACCCTCGTATACATTCCTGCATAACACGATTTCGAATCGTGCGCGTTCAACCGCTCCGCCATCTCTGCAAACAGCTTTTATATTATATACCATTCCTTTTAAAAAATCAACTGTTTTTTATGCCTTTTTACTTATTTTTAAAAGAAAGCGGAGCAAAAAGCTCCGCTTTCTTTGCCCTTAGAAGGGCAATAATACCATTAGATTACAAGAAACTACGATAAGCACCAGTGCAAACGGATACGTTGCTGCATACGCAGACGATACGTCGTCAGTGCCAGCCACTGCTATCAGCGATCCGAGTGCAGGGGTACTCGTCATACCGCCCGTGATTGATCCCAAATTATTGAAGATCGAAAGCTTGAACACGAACTTACCAAGCACAAAACCAAGCACCATAGGCACGGTTGCCATGATAATACCATAAACGATATAAATCCAGTCAAATGCCGTTACGAACTTCACGCCACCTGGTACGCCCGCTCCCACAAGGAAAAGAACCAACCCAAGCTCACGGAAGAAATTCAGCGTTTGCTTGGACACTTTCATTTCAATCTTACCAAAATGTCCGAAGTGCCCTACGATCAAGCCTGCAATCAGCGTGCCACCGCTCGATCCAAAACTGAAATAGTTCCCGCCACCGATAGGAATTTTAATACAGCCGATCAAAAGACCCAAAACAATCGTTACAAAGAACGGGAAGAAACCGAATTCGTCAATCGTAAAACGTTTTTTGCCGTCATCTGCAATTTGAATGGTGTTCGCCGCAACGAACGTTTCTCGTTCCTTTGCGATATCCACTTTCAACAGTTTCGGCATCAGTTGCACAAACAACACTACGCCGAGTACACCGTATAAATACCCGATACCGTATCCTGCGGTAACGTCGCCGGCAAGTTCGCCCGCCGATTCTTTTGCTGCGCCGAACGCAGGCGTAGAAGTAAGCGAACCTGACAAAAGTCCCGTTGCCATAGCAATATTCATATTCTTATCAATAGCCGCAAGTACAATGGTTATACCAACGCCCGTGAGCACGATCGCCGCGCCCATTGCTACGTATGCCATCATACTCTTATTGAACGAACGGAAGAATTTCGGACCTGCAATCAAGCCCACCGCCGTTACGAACATAACCGTACCCAAATTGGAAATCAAGCTAAACGTTGAGCTTACGGAGCTATTCCAAAAAGCCACGCTCTTGCTACCGATTTTGAGTACCGTTTCTCCTTGTTCGTTACCGCAAAGGTAAAAGATAACCCCCGCAACGATTGCCACGAGCAACACGCCCGCAGTTCCAAGCGATATCCCTTTCACTTTAACGCCACCGATCAAAAAACCTAATACGACGATAACGAACACCACGAAAATGGTGGTCAGAAGCGCCGACAAGGTTATACCCAAATACTCCATATAACTTTCTCCTTACTATCCTTCTTTTATCAGTTTGCTTTTCTTCTGTAATCGGGAAGGAGTTTAGGAGAAGCTACTTCCGTTTGAATACCAGCTTCCGCAAGTTCTTTCTCGAATTCTTTCACGTGATCAAGCGTAAGTGCTTTGAGTTCCACGCTCTTATATTTTTCACCCGCTTGCTGACCTGCGTTTCTACCGAATACGATAATATCGAGAAGCGAGTTGCCCATAAGTCTGTTCGTACCGTGAATACCGCCGACCGCTTCGCCTGCAACGTACAAGTTTTCTACGCACGTCATACCATTCGCGCCGATATCCAAACCGCCGTTTTGATAGTGGAGCGTGGGATAAATCAAGATCGGCTCTTTACGGATATCAATGCCGTATTTACCGAACATACGGAGCATTGCGGGAATACGTTTTTCAATCGTGCCTTCACCGTTTAAGATATCAATAAGCGGGGTATCCAGCCATACGCCTTCGCCGTCCGTCGTTTTGATACCGTTGCCGCGTTCTCTACATTCTCTAATAATCGACGAAGCCGTAACGTCACGCGTTTCAAGAGAATACACGAACGCCTCGCCGTCTTTATTTACGAGCTGTGCACCGAGCGATCTCACTTTTTCGGTTACGAGCGCGCCGTAGATTTGCGTAGGCTCTGCCGCGCCCGTGGGGTGATATTGAAGCGTTTCGGGATAGAGAAGTTTCGCGCCCGCACGATAACCGAGCACCAAACCGTCCGCCGTTGCGCCGTAGTGGTTGGACGTGGGGAAGCCTTGATAGTGCAATCTACCCGCACCGCCCGTTGCGATAACGACCGTTTTTGCTCTTGCGATCAAGATTTCTTTCGTTTCCATATTTTGGAGCACCGCGCCAGCCACTTTGCCGTCGGTGTCTTTGATAAGCTCGATTGCCGCCGTGAAATCCACCACCGTGATACCGCGGTTGAACACTTCGTCGCGGAGCGTTCTCATAATTTCCGAACCAGAATAGTCACGGCAAGCGTGCATTCTCTTTCTCGACGTACCGCCACCGTGCGTGGTTACCATCGTGCCGTCTGCTTCTTTATCGAACATAACGCCCAATTTATTCAGCCACAAAATAGCTTCGGGAGCTTCGTTTACCAGCTTATACAAAAGCTCGGGTTTATTTTTAAAGTGTCCGCCGCCAAGTGCGTCGAGATAGTGCGTTGCGGGGCTATCGTTGGGTTTATCCGCCGCTTGGATACCGCCTTCCGCCATTGCCGTGTTCGCGTCGCCCAAGCGGAGCTTGGTTGCGATCATAACGTTTGCGCCGCGTTCGTGCGCTTCAATCGCCGCCGACGAACCTGCGCCGCCGCCACCGATAACGAGCACGTCCACGTCGTAGTCAATCTTCGTAAGGTCGATATCCATATCCAAAATACGGGAATGACCTTGCAAAAGATCGGCAAGCTCGTGCAATACCTTACCGCCTTTATTTTTCCCAACTTTCAATTCTTCATACGCCGAAGTGATATAATCGGGGTGAAACTGTGCCAAAACCGCGTCTTTTTCTTCTGCGGTCATACGCGCGTGCAAGTTTTCGATACGGGAAGCGCGCGTCGCTTCTACTTTTTTCATAGACTGTAATTGTTCTTCTGTGTAGTTATACATATCGCGCCTCCTTATTTCTCGATTTCTCTATGGTTATAGAGATTTTTTTGTTCTTCAAGCGGGGTATTCATAATCGCTTCGAGCGCCGCTTTGCAATCCCCGCGGTCGATTTCCGCCACGCGGTTTTTCAAATGCTCGCTTTCGGGTGCAAGATATTTACCCGTCAAACGACGCGTCAAAAGTGCCACCTGCGGGTGCGAAATACCCGCGGGACAACGGGACGAGCAAACACCGCACATTACGCAGTCAAAGCTCTCTTCCGCTGCTTTTTCATATTCACCGCGCTGTGCGTAAGCGATATACTGCATAACGTTGAGTTCTTGCGTACAGCTCTTGGTGCAAGCGTTACAACCGATACAAGAATAAATCTCGGGGTAAAGCTGCATCATAATTTGCTGGGTGGGTTTAATTTTTTCCATATCGTATACTTGCTTTACGAGCGGGAAGAAAGGAAGCGTTGCTACGTACATACCTTCTTCCACTTGCTGTTGACAAGCAAGGCAGGACTTTAATTCCTGTTGTCCTTTGATACGGTAAATGGTCGCGCAAGCGCCGCAAAAACCATTTCTGCAACCGCAACCGCGCACGAGCTGATAGCCCGCGTATTCCATTGCTTTCATAATCGTCAAGCTTTCCGGCACTTGATAGCGTTTACCGAAAAGATATACGTTTACCATTTTTTCCATTGTTTTCTATTGTTCTCCTTAACTGTTTCCAAAACGGCGCAGATACGAGCAAGTCCGACGAAGTATTGCGACGTATATCCGCCGTTTTACTTAATATTCGTTGGGAAGTTCGTCCAGCTCGGTCATTCTAAATACAGGACCGTCTTTACATACGAACTTGTCGCCTACGTTACATCTACCGCATTTGCCTACGCCACATTTCATACGAAGCTCTAACGTCGTGAATACGTTGGACTTGTCAAAGCCCAGCTCCAAAAGCCCTGCCAGCGTGAATTTAATCATGATCGGAGGTCCGCAAAGCACCGCCGTCATATTCGGGTCAAGCCCGAGTTCTTTTACGTACGCAGGCACGAATCCCACGTGTCCGTCCCAGTCTTCTTGCGGGCGGTCAATGGTGAGATATACTTCCATATTCGGCTCGTTCATCCATTCCGTTTGGATTTCTTTGATATCTACAAGATCGTCTTTACTTCTCGCACCGTACACGATCACGACCTTGCCGTAGTTTTGTCTATAATGGCGCACGTAGTTGATAACGCTACGAAGGGGCGCAAGCCCGATACCGCCTGCGATAAAGAGCAAGTCTTTGCCCTTGAAATCTTCTTCTACGGGGAAGTTTCTGCCATACGGTCCGCGAACGGTTACTTTCGCGCCAACTTCCAAAGAGTGGATAACTTCCGTTACGCAACCGCATTTTTTAATGGAAAATTCCATATATTCTTCGTTCGTGGGCGAAGAAGTGATGGAGAACATACATTCCCCTACCCCCGGCACGGATACCATTGCGCATTGTCCGGGCATATGCTTAAAGAGTTTTTTGCCGTCCGTTCCCACCACGCGGAAGGTCTTGACGTCGGGCGTGTCTTTGCGCACGTCCGTGATCACGCCGATTTTCGGAATGAGCGTTTCGTTAGTCATTTTTCTTACCTCCCAAGGTTTTGATTACTTTCACGATATTCAGCTTTTGCGGGCATTTGTTCACGCATCTACCGCAACCTACGCACGAATACAAGCCGTCGTTTTGCGAAGGATAATACACGAGCTTGTGCATAAATCTTTGTCTAAATCTTTGCATTTGCGTAGTACGCGAGTTGCCGTGTGCCATAAGCGTGAAGTCGGAATACATACAAGAGTCCCAACAGCGGTATCTCAAAATACCGTCGCTCGTTTTGAAGTCACGGATATCAAAGCATTGACAGGTAGGGCAAACGAACGTACACGTTCCGCAACCAAGGCACGCTTCGCTCATTTCTTCCCAAGCGGGATCATTGAAAAGCTCGTTCAAGTTTTCGGGCTTGAAACGGCTTAAATCCAGCTCGGAATAGGGCAATTTTTCAATAATCTCGCGCGCCAAGTTTTGCTGCGCTTGAACTTCCGCTTCGCCGCCGTTTTCGGCAAATTCTTTGATCGTTTCCGTCAAAGCTTCGCCCTTTTCCGTATTGGCTTGCCAATATAAGTACTTTTCGTCCAGCCACGTGGTAACGTCGCCTTGGGGCGCGGTCGCGTCGATCCCGAACGCCTTACAAAAACAGCTTTCTTCGGGACGCGAGCAAGCAAGCGTTACGATCGTCGTTTTTTCTCTGCGCGATTGATAGAACGTGTCCACAGGGTCGGCAAGGAATACTTTATCGAGCACTTCGATCGCTTTATAATCGCACGCTTTCACGCCAAAGAGCACGAAATCTCTTTTATCAAAGTTCATACTTTCCACCGAAAGATCATTGTCTTTCGTTTGGAATTTCATCATATTTTCCGTTTGCGGGAAGAACATACTCTTGGGGGATTTTACCGTTTTTAACGTTTCAAGCGATACTTCTTTGCCTTCGCCCCAAACACGGTAGTCCACTTCTCCCGCTTTCTTGATAGGAATAAACAAACCTTGCGTTTGCGCAATTTTTGCATATACTTCGTTCAATCTTTCTTTTGCGATTTTTAACATTATTTAGCCTCCCTATCTACCGCTTCGCTCGGTTCGCTATCGCCTTCCGTATACGAAGTGAGCGGCGTTTTGCCCTCGCTCGTTTCCCCTGCTTGATATTCGCCGTATAACCCGTCGATATCCTTGATAAACTTACGGTTCAAAAGGTGCAAAGGAATGTTTTGCGGGCAAACTCTTGAACATTCGCCACAGTCCGTGCATCTACCCGCCACGTGGAACGCGCGAATGATATGGAAGAGTTTTTCTTCAAAGTCCGAATCGTTGGCTTTTGCCGACACGCCCGACGCGGGGTTATCGAACACGCACTTGATACAAGAACACGCAGGACATACGTTTCTGCAAGCGTTGCAACGGATACATTTAGAAAGCTGTTCTTTCCAGAACGCAAAGCGTTCGTCGGGAGTCATTGCTTCTAATTTTTCCACTTCTTCAAAGCGGTTTACTTCTCGCTCGGGGCGTTCGTGTATAATAATTTCTTCGTCCTTGACTTGGTGCGTCTTTTGACAAGTTGCGCACTTGGAAAGCACTACGTCGGGTTTATACAGCGTGGTTTCGCCGTACAGCGAGGACACTTTCACGTCTTTGCCGTTTACTTCCACGTCCGTGATTGCGCTCACGCCCTGCGCTTTGATTTTTTCTACGTCGAGTTTTGCCAAACATTCTACGGCAATTACGTGGATATTTTCTCTCACAACTCTATGTTCTTTGACGAGCTGATTAAAGCTATACGTATCGCAAGGCTTTAAGAATACAGCCGTTTTACCTTCTTTTTTGCTTTCTTGAATAAGGTATTTGGAAAGGTTTGCACCGCAAAACCAATTATACACGAAACCGTCTAATTCCTCCACGCTTTCAAAGGTAGCGGGCGAAGGATCAAAACAGAAATCGCCTTTTTTCCAACCGATCACGCGCGCCACTTCACCGCTTTGCAAAAGTGCCTTTGCGCGTTCGAGCATTTTTTGTTCAACTTCTTTCATTTATTTGCCCTCCTTTACGCGCAAATCGGTAAGGCGTTTGTTTTCGCCAAGCTCCGTTACCGTTTTCACGAAATCGTTCATAACCGCAGAGAAACGTTGTCCTTCCGCCGCGGATACCCATTCCACGCGCGTTCTTTCCTTTTCAATGCCCATATAGTTTAAGAAACTGAAAAGCAAGGACATTCTTCTTCTCGTATAATAGTTACCCGTTACGTAGTGGCAATCCCCAGGGTGGCAACCGCACAAAATCACGCCGTCTGCGCCCTGTTGGAACGCTTTGAGCACGAACGTGGGATTGACGCGGCAAGAACAGGGCACGCGAATAATTTTCACGTTCGCAGGGTACGTCAAACGCGAAGATCCTGCAAGGTCTGCCCCCGCATACGAACACCAGTTACAGCAAAACGCCACGATATTGGGAGTAAATTCTTTCTTTTCCGTCGTTACTTCTTGCATATCGCTTCCACCTCCGACATAATTTGTTTGGAGCTAAATCCTTTCAGATCCATTGCGCCCGAAGGACAGGTTACCGTACAAGCGCCGCAGCCTTGACATACCGCGGGATTGACGGACGCCACACGGCGAATTTCCGTTTTACCACCGCCAAGGCGGAATTCTTTATCCACGTAGGTGATCGCACCGTATGCGCAAACGTTCGCGCATTGGCTACAACCGTTACACATCATTTCATCTGGCGTTGCTACGCAAGGATTCGTCTTTAATTTGTCTTTTACCAAAAGTCCGATAACCTTTGCCGCGCACGCCGAAGCCTGCGATACCGTTTCGGGAATATCTTTCGGACCTTGACACACGCCCGCAAGATACACGCCTGCCGTGGGGCTTTCCACGGGACGAAGTTTTGCGTGCGATTCGGTCAAGAAATTGTTCGTGTCGATACTTGCCGTGAGAAGCGTCGCCACCTTTCTAACCGAAGGTTCGGGTTCGATTGCCGCCGCCAAAACGACGAGATCCGATTCGATCGTTACTTGTTCGTTATCGATAAGGTTCGAGCCTTGCACCATCAGTTTGCCGTTTTCGTTATATACCTTGCCGACCATACCTTTGATATAGTCCACGCCGTATTGTTCCACCGCACGACGGAAGAATTCGTCGTAGTTTTTGCCCGGTGTACGCACGTCGATATAGAATACGTGCACTTCGGTATCGGGGTATTTTTCACGGATAAGCATTGCGTGTTTTGCCGTATACATACAGCAAATCTTGGAACAGTAAGGTTTTCCGCAACCGCTCGTATCACGCGACCCTACGCATTGAATAAACGTGATAACCTTCGGGTGCTCGCCGTCGGAAGGACGGAGCAACACGCCGTTCGTAGGTCCAGCCGCGTTCATAAGTCTTTCTAATTCAAGCGACGTGATAACGTCTTTATTTTCCGAATATCCGTATTCGTTGAAATTGTCAAGCGCAATCGGTTTAAAGCCCGTCGCAACGACGATCGCGCCGTATTGACGTTCGATAAACGTGTCTTTTTGTTCGTAGTCAATCGCACCTGCACCGCAGAATTTTTGACAAATACCGCATTTGCCCGTTTTTAATTTAATACACTGCTCGGGATCGATCACCGCTACGTTGGGAATCGCCTGTGCGAACGGGATATGGATAGCGGGACGGGTATTTAAGCCCATATTAAACGTGTTCAAGCCTTTTTTGGACGGGCATTTTTCCATACAAATCTTACAGCCCGTACACTTGGTTTCGTCTACGTATCTCGCTTTTCTTCTGATTTTCACGTTGAAATTGCCCACGAAGCCTTTCACGTCTTCCACTTCGGAATAGGAAAGGATATCAATCTTTTCATGCTGTGCGCAATCCACCATTTTGGGTGTGAGAATACACGCGGAGCAGTCGAGCGTGGGGAAGGTTTTGTCAAGCTGTGCCATTCTTCCGCCGATCGTTGCGTTCTTTTCCACGATATCCACTTCAAAGCCCGCGTCTGCAATATCCAGCGCGGCTTGAATACCCGCGATACCGCCGCCGATAACCAGCGCGCGTTTTACCACGGGGCTTTCCCCTGCCATAAGGGGGGCATTGAGTTTTACTTTGGCAATCGCCGTACGAACGAGAATAATCGCTTTTTCCGTTGCCTCGTCCATATCTTTATGTATCCACGAGCAATGCTCACGGATATTGGCGATTTCTACCATATACGGGTTCAGACCCGCCGCTTCCGCCGTTTTACGGAAGGTCGCCTCGTGCATTCTCGGCGAGCAAGAGCCTACGACGATACCCGTCAAGTTGTGTTCCTTAATCGCCTGCTTGATAAGCTGTTGACCGTTCTCCGAACACATATACTGATAGTTTGCAGAGTACACGACGCCCGGTTCGCTCTTCATTGCCTCCGCCACTTTCACTACGTCTACCGTCGCCGCGATATTACTACCGCACCAACAAATAAAAACACCTATTCTTTGCATTGTATCCACTCTCTTTTATAAATTTTTCTTATTTATTGTACTTTCTGTACGCGCTAACCAAAAGTTGCTGGGGAATGAGTTCGTCCACAATCGGAGGAATGTCTTCCGCTTTGATACCGTTCTTGCCTTGCATACGCACTACCGTATCGCGCACCGCTTCCACGACCGCCGCGGGCGCAACGCCGCGCGGACAACGCTCCACGCACGCCATGCACGAAAGACAGTTCCAAATGGCTTTACATTCGAGTAGCTCGTCGATCTTGCCCTTGCAAAGCATGGACACGAATTGGTGGGGTTTAATATCCATATCCTTAAAAGCAGGACATCTACCCGAACACTTTCCGCATTTCATACATTTGCGAACGTCCGTACCGCTAAGTCTATTCAAGTTTTCAATACGTTCTTCTTTCGTCATACGTTCACCCCCAACGCTTCCGCAAGCAACTGCGTGAAGTATTTCACGGGCAGGATATCCCCGCCGTTGACCTGCAAGTTATAAAGGCAAAGCGGGCAAGCGGTGATCACTTCTTCCGCACCCTTTTCCTTAGCGCTTGCAAGCACTTTCTTACTCTTTTCCTTGGGAAGTTCACTGTTTTTGAGCGCCACGTATGCCCCGCAACATTCGTTTCGGAAGGGATATGTAACGGGCGTACCGCCGATTGCGCGGATAAAATCTTCAATAATCGTGGGATTTTCGGGATTATCAAACGCCATCACACCGCTGGGGCGGAGCAACAAACAGCCGTAATATGCACCCACTTTTCTATTGATCGGGTTTTTCACCGCTTTTTTAATATTGTCAAAGCCCACGACGGTTTTCAGCATTTCGAGATAATGCAAAACCTGCGTTTCGCCGTTATACGGCTCGTCGAGTTTTAAATAGTTATTCGCGCGCGTACGGATATCGTCGTTATTTTTCATATCCTCGTTGGCGCGCTTTATAACGTTGTGGCAAGCGGAGCAAAGCGTCAATAATTTTCCGCCGTTGTGCTTGGCATAATCGAGCGCGCGCACCGCGGAAAGCTTGGTCGCGATTTCGTCCGTGCCCATTTTATACACCGCACCACAGCATTGCCAATTTTCAATTTCGTCCATTTCTACGCCGAGAGCCTGTGCGCAAAGACGAGCCGTCACGTCAAGGTCTTTGGCTTTGGTTTTCAGTGTACAGCCGGGATAGTAACTAATCTTCATAATTTCTACCTTTTCTTTGGGTTATTTTTGCGGATACGCCATTTCTTCGGGACGGAACACTTCGTCGAATTTTTCCGCCGTAAGGAAGCCGAGCGCAACGCAAGCTTCTTTCAAGGAAATATTTTCCTTATACGCTTTCTTCGCCGTCTTTGCCGCGTTTTCATAGCCGATATACGGGTTGAGCGCGGTTACGAGCATAAGCGAATTATACAAATTGTGTTTCATCTTTTCCTTGTTTGCTTTGATACCCGTTACGCAGTTGCTTTCAAACGAACGGATACCGTCCGCGAGCAAGCGCACCGATTGCAAGAAGTTATAGATGATGACGGGCATAAATACGTTGAGTTCAAAATTACCCTGCGACGCGCCTACGCCCACCGCCACGTCGTTTGCCATAACCTGCACGGCAACCATCGTCATGGATTCGCATTGCGTGGGGTTGACTTTGCCCGGCATAATCGAAGAACCAGGCTCGTTTTCGGGAATAAAGATCTCCCCAAGTCCGTCTCTTGGACCGCTTGCAAGCCAACGCACGTCGTTGGCAATCTTCATAAGGTTGCACGCAAGTGCTTTGAGCGCGCCGTGCGCAAACACAAGCTCGTCCTTTGCCGTCAACGCGTGGTATTTGTTTTCCGCTGTGATAAATTTCTTACCCGTAAGCGCGGATACCTGCGCCGCCACTTCTTCTGCAAAGCCCTTGGGCGCGTTGAGACCCGTGCCTACCGCCGTACCGCCGAGCGCAAGCTCTTTAAGTCCGTCAAGTGCAAGCGTAAGCTGTGCTTTCGTCTTTTCGATCATGTTTCTCCAACCGCTGATCTCTTGCGAGAACGCGATGGGAACAGCGTCTTGCAAATGCGTTCTACCGCTCTTTACAATCCCTTCGTTTTCCTTTTCCAAACGCAAAAGGGTGCTAATAAGCGTGTCCATAGCAGGGAAAAGGTTGTCTTCGATTGCAACCACCGCCGCAATATGCATTGCCGTGGGGAACGTATCGTTGGAGCTTTGGCTCTTATTGATATCGTCGTTGGGGTGTAAAATTTTTGCGCCTGCAAGCTCGTTTCCGCGGTTGGCGATAACCTCGTTCGCGTTCATATTCGATTGCGTACCGCTACCCGTTTGCCATACGACGAGCGGGAAATGAGAATTCAAGTTACCTGAACTAACTTCGTCGCAAGCGGCGCTGATCGCGTCTTTTTTCTCGTCGGAAAGTTTGCCCAGTTTATGGTTGGCAAGCGCCGCCGCCTTTTTGAGTATACCAAACGCGCGCGTGATTTCACGGGGCATTACTTCTTCGCCGATACGGAAGTTTTGATAACTTCTTTGCGTTTGTGCCGCCCAATATCTGTCTGCGGGGACTTGCATTTCCCCCATCGTGTCTTTTTCAATACGGTATTCCATTCTTTTTTCTCCGTTAAATTTCAATTTGCGCGATAACGTCTTTGAGTACCTGCGCGCTCTTTCTCATTTTCTCTACTTCCTCGTCGGAAAGCTTGGGCGTAAGCGTGGTAACCACGCCTTCGTTACCTACCGCGCAAAGGGTGGAAAGCGCCACGTCTTTAATGCCGTATTCGCCGTCAAGCACCGTCGATACGGGTAAAATGGTATATGCGCTCGAATAAATCGCGTTGACGATTTTCGTTACGCAAGCCGCGATACCGTAGAAGGTTGCGCCCTTGCCCGCGATAATCTGACCGCCCGATTTTTTCACGAACGTTTCCACTTCTTCTTTATCGTACGGAGTTACTTTCAAAAGACTGCTATCCGTGAGCGTGCTTTCGTATTCCGCGAGCGATACGCCCGAAATGTCCGCCGTCGACCAAGCCACGAACGAAGAATCGCCGTGTTCACCGAGCACGTATGCGTGCACTTGTTGTTGGTTTACCGAATACAGCTCGGAAAGGCGGGTACGCAAACGGATACTATCCAGCGTCGTGCCCGTGCCGATTACGCGGTTTTTGGGAATACCCGTGATTTTTTGGAATACGTAGGTGAGTACGTCCACGGGGTTTGCCACGAACAAATACAACGCGTCGGGTGCGTACTTCACAATTTGCGGTGCAATGCTCTTTAAAATATTCACGTTGATTTGCGTGAGGTCAATACGCGATTGACCAGGTTTTCTGCCCACGCCCGACGTTACGATAACGATATCCGAGCCAACAGCGTCTTCATACGTTCCGCAATAAATCTTTGCGGGAGAAAGATACGGGGTTGCTTGGCGAATATCCAGAGCTTCGCCTTTCGCTTTTTCCACGTTTACGTCGATAAGCACGATTTCCGCAACCGAGCCAGTCGCAACGAGTGTGTAGGCTACGGTAGCACCTACCGAACCTGCGCCGATGATTGTAACTTTGTTGTTCATTCTTTTATCTCCAAAATGTATTATTAGCGCTGTAAAGGGCGATTACACTACGCCACGAGTATAATTATACCACAAAATCTCCCGTTTACCAAACACTTAACCTACCTTACGATCAATTTTTAATCGCTAAATCGATAAATTTTTATCTTTTTAATTTTTTATAAAAAATCTCCCCCAACCTTTGGAGGAGAAAGCTCTTTGTTTATATTTTTATTGTAAAAACGAGTTTTTTCGTTACCACTTTTAACTAATCGGCGGAAAATGAACCGACGAGCAGCAATCCGCCCTCCACCACCGTAAACGCGCCGCTGAGGATAAACACCCAATTTGCGGTGTTACCACGATTGAACAGCAACAACGTTCCTATCACCAAAAAAACGGCGGGAACGGCGTATTCGCAAAGGGTGAACAAGAGAGGTCCGTTGCATTCGTGGTAACGGATTTTTTCGTACAAAAGCAAAATCCCCGCGATAATCAGCAAGGCGGCAATCACGTACAGCACCGCTCCGACGATGACCCAGCCGCAAAGAATGACAACCAACCCCACCACCAGCTTTACGACGGCTGGCGGGAACAGACGGTTGAATAAATCGGTAATACCAAATGCTATTAGCCCCACGCCAAATACCGTCATTAAAATACTGACCAGCTTTCCGCGCAACACGATGAGAAGCACGCCAAGCGCAATGGTAAGCAACGCCGCGATTATCTTTTCCGTCTTTTTCATATAAAGAAAACTCCTTAGAGGATATTTCCTTTACGCGCGACGGTGAATGGTGGCTATCCGAATATATCCGTTATAATAACGGTGCGCCGCACGCGCGCAAGGATGTATTTGGTCTTTTTTACACTGTACGCAAAAGTCGTACGTACCGCATTTGTCGTTCCCCTCGCGGATACTGTCGTACCATTTTACGTCGTCAAATTTTTCCTGTTGCCTCTTGAAATCCATAGTCGGCACTCCTTATAATATGTTTGCAGAGCGGGAAATATTCTCTACTCTTTTGTCTATTATACCTTATTTCGACAAATTTTTCAATACTTTGCCTATAAAAAACGAAAATTTATTGTTAAAAAACAGCCGCGGCGTAAAGCCGCGGAAGAATATTTTTAAGAAAGCTTTCAGCCTGACAGCTTTGCAACCGATTTGTTGCAAAGCCTTTCAAACCGTTTTTTCTTTCGTTTCTTTCCTTGCTTTTTCGATATAAGGCGTTTTTCCCAACTTCCGTATCCAACCCAAACGCGGCGACGACCACCCGCCTGCGCGCTTTTTGCAAGGCTTTTCGTTAGCCTAACGGGAGTGGACCCCTACAAGGTTTTAGAGAC
>JAZOPU010000100.1:0-2053 GCA_045655705.1 Candidatus Scatosoma sp. | reverse complement strand
TTCGCGCGCGAGTTTGTCGCCCGCTTTCAGCTTTTGCATGAGTTCTTCGTTTTCTTTTGCCGTAAGCTTGGGAAGCCCCGAAGTATCCACACCGCAAATTTCCACTTTCTGCATACAAAACCCTCCTTCTATGCGAGTATGGACTTTTGACGGAATTTTTATACACCAGCACTTTTGCTTTCAATACAATTCGTAATTGCCTTGATATAAATTTATATACGATTTTTTGTGCTTGTGGGCATAGAGCAACGTTTTATACGCCCCGCCGTAGTGCGTTCTTACGTAAGCAACCAGGTAATCTGCTTGGTCTACCATCCACTCGTTTCTTTTTAGTATGGCAAATTTTGGCGGTACACATTCAAGATTAGGATAAACGATTTTATCGTATTGTTTTTCAAATATCTCCTTTCTTTCGTCTAACCATTTCCCCAAATACGGCGTAACGAATACAAGCTCGGAATTCAAATGCCTTTCTTGATATTTTCTCGCGCATCTACGCGCAAAACCGTCAAAATGCCCATACCCGCCAAGATAAAAACAAACCTTTTCGCCACGTGTAACTTGCTCAAAAAGCCCCAGCAATCGTTTTTCGTCTTCTAAATCACTCTGATAGCTTGCATGTCCGCAAAACGTGATAATCATATCACTATCCCCTTACATAAAAAAAGTGCGCCAACCGAAGTCAACGCACCCAAAACGCAAACTCCGTTGTATGGCGTACAATTTAATAGAAATGACTGGACACTCCCATTTTGGAATTTGCATTTTTGACAAATTTCTATAACGGGAGTATGCCAATAAAAAGGAGATAATATCCCCTTTGTCAGCCACTTCAAAAATTATTAAATTGTACGCCACAATTAGTATAACACATAATAAAATTTTTATCAATCAGTTTTACGCAAACAAAAGAAAAATAGACTTGAAATTATCAAGTCTATTTTCACGTTTTTTGTTTTGCTTTGCTTTTACGGTCTTAAACCGCTGCCGCCTTGGAGCGTAATCGTTTCGCCCGTGATATACGAAGCTTCGTCCGAGCACAGGAACACGCAAACCGCGCCAACGTCCTTTTCAGGATCGGCAAATCTGCCCATAGGCACGCCTTTAATCGTTTGTTCATAGCGTTCGGGATATTCTTCCTTGAATTTTTTCAAACCTTCGGTCATTGCGAGCGGGCAAATAACGTTCACGCGCACACCGTCGGGCGCCCATTCCGTTGCCGCCACACGCGAAAGTCCGCGAATACCTTCTTTCGCCGCCGCATAGGACGATTGTGCAATACGCCCAAACAACCCCGCGCCCGAAGCGAAGTTGATAACGCAACCCTTACTTTCTTTGAGGTGGGGATACGCTTTTTGCATATAGAAAAACGTCGCGTAAATACCCGAATGAATTGCAAGATCCAAATCTTCTTTGGTGTGTTGCACGAGCATTTTACCCGAAGCGGAAGCCTGTGCGTTGTTGATCACCGCGTCAATTCTTCCGAACGTTGCCACCGTTTTATCAATAACGTTTTGGATTGCAACCTCGTCCGCGCCGTCCGCCGTAACCGTCAAAACCTGCGTACCGTAATCCTTTTCCAAGCTTTCCTTTGCGGAAAGGAGCGTGCTTTCCGTTCTACCGGTAATCACGAGTTTTGCGCCTGCTTTGGCAAACGCCGTCGAAAGTCCGAACCCAATACCTCTGCCGCCACCCGTGATGATGACAACCTTGTCCTTTAATGAAATCATTTTTATTTCCTCCGTATTTTATTTAGCATATTATACTACTTATTTTGTCGTTTTTCAATACAAAAAACATTTATATTTCCACAAATTACATAAATATTATAATACAAGGACAAAGAAAAGTCAAACGTTTATTCCATTTTCGCAATTTCTTTTTTCAGGCGCAAAATAATCTTTTTTTCCAGGCGGGATATGTAGCTTTGAGAAATCCCCAAAAGATCGGCAACGTCCTTTTGCGTCATTTCTTCGCCCCCGCCAAGCCCAAAGCGCAAGAACATAATTTTCCGCTCGCGATCGGAGAGTTTTTTGAGTGCTTCTTTGAGCTG
>JAZOPU010000099.1:0-33685 GCA_045655705.1 Candidatus Scatosoma sp. | reverse complement strand
CGATAAACGGTAGAAATCCCTAACACCGAGCCCGATAGGAACACGAACGCCGTCAATAGAATTGTCCAAAACTTTTTACGCATTTTTCATCCCCTTTCGCGTTGTCAAACGCGAACTCGTTTGATACGCGCCCCCAACGAGCGCAATTTATTTTCAAAATCCGCATAACCGCGGTCGATATGTGAAAGGTCAACAACCGAGCTTTGCCCGTCCGCTTTTAATGCCGCAAGCACGAGCGCCGCGCCACCGCGAAGGTCGCTTGCCGTAACACTTGCACCGTGCAATTTCTCTACGCCGCGTATCAAAGCCGACCGACCGCGCACCGTGATGTCCGCTCCCATCCGTTTTAACTCCGCTGCGTACCTATACCGCGTTTCAAATAGATTTTCCACGACCAAGGTAGAACCTTTCGCCGTACAACAAAGCGCGGCGTACTGCGCCTGCATATCGGTAGGAAAACCTGGAAAGGGCATCGTTTCTACCAAGCTGACCGCTTTTAACCGCCCGTCGCTGCTTAAAATTATTTTATCATTTTTTGTATGTATTTTGCAACCGTTTTCACGCAATTTATGCAAAAGCGCCGCAATATTTTCCGCGGAAAGTCCGCACACTTCGATTTCCCCGCCGCAACACCCCGCCGCAATCAAATACGTACCTGCTTCTATTCTGTCGCCTATGGGCGTATATTCCACGCCGTGCAAGCGTTTAACCCCGTGCACGACGACCGTTCCGCCGCCCGCCCCGCGTACGCTTGCCCCCATGGCGTTGAGAAAGTTTTGTAAATCGACAATCTCCGGTTCTTTAGCGGCGTTGCGTATCACCGTCGTGCCTTCGGCTTTTACCGCGGCAAGAATAATATTTTCCGTTGCACCTACGCTTGGAAAATCCAAAAGTATTTCCGCACCGACGAGCCTATCGGCAACACAGTCTATATAACCGCCTTCTTCGGCGATCTCCACCCCCAGCCGTTTTAACCCGGAAAGATGTAAATCAATCGGGCGCAAGCCGATATCGCAACCGCCGGGATAGGATATTTTCGCACGGCGAAAACGCGTCAACACCGACCCGAGCATAAAAACGGAAGAACGCAGCTCCTTTGTAAGCCTTGCCGGTATTTCGTGGGAAGCTGCGTTCACGCTATCAATTATCGCGCAATCTTTTTGCCGCTTAATCTTACAGCCAAGTTCCGTAAGTATCCTGAGCATATTTTCCACGTCACTAATCGTGGGCACACCACGTATTTTAACGGGTTCATCGGTTAGAACGGAAGCAGCCAAAAGCGGTAAAACGGTATTTTTCGCACTTTGCAGCTCTACCTTTCCAAACAGTTTTTCCCCACCGTCTATAATATATTTATCCATACGATAAAGCTCCTTATGCTTTATTGTATGTATTTCTTTCCTTGTTTTGTGCGGAGATAGAGTATAATACCCCCATAGACCCCATGGTGATAATAAGCGAAGTATTTCCCGCGCTCACGAGCGGTAAGGGCAAGCCCGTAGGCGGTATACTTCCGCTAACGACGAGCGCGTTTAAAACCGTTTGTATCGCATAGATAAGCGTAATTCCACACGCGAGCAAAAAGGAAAAGAAATCTTTTGCACCCCGCGCCGTTTTCACACCGCGAAAAATGAGAAACGCACTCACGGAAAAAAGTATAAATATACCGACAAACCCAAGCTCTTCTCCTATCACCGACAAGATAAAATCACTTTCCGCAAACGGCAAGAAACGGTATTTTTGGCGCGATTGAAAAAGCCCCGTCCCAAACCAACCGCCGTTCCCTAACGCGTATAAGGACTGTATGAGCTGATACCCTTCGCCCTTCGGGTTTTCCCAAGGATCTAAAAACGCCGAAAGCCTAGAAAGACGGTACGGTTCGGCAATGATGAGCACAGGCACGACGAGCAGTACGGGAATAAAAATAAACAAAAAATGTTTTATCTTCATACCGCCGAGAAAAAGCATTGCAAGCATCAATAACGCCACGCACATTGTAACGGACATATTCGGCTCTAAAATAATCAAAACGCAAATTGCCCCACCCGATACAAGCACGGGCAACACGCCTTTGAGCGTGCGCATTTTGCCCATATTTTCCGACATATACGCCGACGCAAACACGACGAACCCGTATTTGGCAAGCTCGGACGGTTGCAAGGTAAACCCGCCGATGCCTATCCAACGGGTTGCGCCATAGTTGCTTTTGCCTATCCCCGGCACAAACACGAGTGCGAGCAAAACAATGGGCACGACGAGCGCTACGTAGCGTACTTTTTTGCCTTGCAATTTTTTACAATCAAACCTTCCGCACACAAACATCAACACAGCGCCAAGAACAAACCCTATCGCCTGTTTTTTAACGAAATACCATTTATCCCCGTACTGCGTTTGCGCCACGTAGTTACTTGCCGAATACACGGCAAGCACGCCAAAACCGGCTAACATCAGCGTAACGATAAATATGGAGATATCCCCGCGCGCCTTATTCGGTTTCTTCTTCGCATTCTTCCTCGTCTTGGCTACCGTCAAGATACTCTGCATTTGTTGAAAGCGAGCGGACGATTTCGACAAACTTATCACCTCTTTCTTCATAACTTGCAAACTCGTCAAAGCTTGCACTTGCGGGACTTAACAACACCACCTGTCCCCGTTTTGCGAGCAAGCTCGCCACCTGCACGGCAAAGGCGAAGCGGTCGCAAAGCGTGAAGCTTTCAAAGCCCTGTTCGCGCGCGCTTTTAAGCAAAGCATAGCGATTTTCGCCGTACAATACGGCGTGCGTAACCTTGCTGTTTTTCAAAACCGCAAACATTTTTTGATAATCGTAACCTTTATTTTTCCCGCCAAGCAATAAAACCGTTTCCCGTTTCATCGCCGCAACGGCTTTAAGCGTCGCGTCTACGTTCGTGCCCTTGGAATCGTCTACGAACACCACGCCGTTCACTTCGCCCACGATTTCTATTCTGTGTTTTATCCCCTTAAACTCAACAAGCGCCAAGGCAATATCTTGCGTTTTTACCCCCATCAGCTTCCCAACGGCAATACTCGCCAAAGCGTTTTGGATATTATGTACGCCCTCCGCTAAAAGTTCGTTTGCAGGCAGTATTTTTTCACCGTTAAAATACAAATCCCCGTTTTCGTAATACGCGCCTTGCACGCGTTCTTGCACGGAAAACCACACGACGTTTGCTTTGGTTTTCTCCGCAAAACCGCGCACGATCGGATCGTCGAAGTTCAACACGGCATATTCCGCTTCCGTGGCATTTTTAAGCAGTTTTGACTTCAAAAACACGTAGTTTTCCATCGTATAGTGCCGATTTAAGTGGTCTTCGGTTACGTTGAGTACCACGGAGATATGCGGACAAAGAGACGAAAGCGTTTCCATTTGAAAGCTGGAAATTTCCGCAACGGCTACCGCTTCTTGCGGTAACGATAGAAATTCAATCATCGGCGTACCGATATTCCCGCAAGCTTGGGCTTTTAAACCGCCCTTTTTGAGCACACTTTCGATCATAGACACGGTGGTCGTTTTCCCGTTCGTGCCCGTGACCGCCACTACCGCGCATTGCAAATACCGCGCAGCAAGCTCCGTTTCCCCAACGACCGCTTTTCCGCTTCTTTTAAAGGCTACTGCAAGCGGATGATCAATGGGTATCCCCGGGCTTAACACCAAAACGTCGCACACCGAGCTTGCGCTTCCCAGCGTTTCTTGCGTTACCCGCTTTGCGCCCGCGTTTACAAGCTCTTGCACCGTTTTCTCCACGCGCTCGCCCGCGCTTTCGTCGTAGATATACACGCGTGCACCTTTTTTAAGTAGAAATTCCGTAGCGGACTTACCCGAGAGAGAAAGCCCGAACACGAAAAAGGATTGATTTGACGGATACATACTTCCACCTCACAAAATAAATATACAACACACCACTCCCACAATCAACGTAATCGTGAAATACGCGTATGCTATTTTCGGTTCTGAATACCCTTTTTTTTGAAAATGATGATGCAGCGGTGCCATTAAAAACACCCGCTTCCCACCCGTTACTTTATAGTATATTACTTGTACCACCACGGATATGACGGAAAAAACGAACGCAACGCCTATAATTGCGATATATAACGCGTTAGAGCTAAACAGTCCCACGCAAGCGGCAAAACCACCAAGCGCCAACGAACCCGTATCCCCCATAAACACCGATGCAGGCGAGGTGTTGAATAAAAGATACGCAAGGAGCGCGCCCGTGAGTGCAAAGCACACGCACGCAAGCGACGGCGAACCCTTTTCAAGCAAAATTAACGCGCCGAAAACGGCAAAAAAAGGCACGCTCACACCGCCCGCCAAGCCGTCTAATCCGTCCGTTAGATTGACGGCATTTACCGTACCTAAAAACACGAACGTTGCAAGCGGGAATATCCAAAATCGCACGTTTATAAGCGTGTTTGTGAACGGCAAATATATTTTCGTAAGCCCCGCACGGTAGCAATACACGCTGGCAAGGAGCGCAATACACGTTTGGAACGCAAATTTTTGCCAAGCTCTCAAACCAAGATTTTGTTTATGCTTGCGCTTTAAATAATCGTCTAAAAATCCCACCGCCATATACGAAAGCCCAATAACAAGCGTTATTAAAAGCGTTCTATCCGCTTTTTTCGTAAACAGCACGACCGAAAACACCGCCGCCCAAATGAATGCAAGCCCGCCCATTGTCGGCGTACCGCTTTTGCTTTTGTGTTCTTCGACGTAGACGAGAATGTTTTGCCCTGCTTTCAAACGCCGTAAAATGGGAATAAGCAAATAACAAAACGAAAAAGATAACGCAAACGCAACGAGCGCAACGAGAAAATACGTCTTCATAAATCACCTTTGTTTTTCAGATATGTAGCTTTTGATTATATCATTATCTTTAAAGGGATATTTTATACCCATAATCTCTTGATATTCTTCACCGCCTTTTCCCGCAACGAGCAATATATCCCCGCGTTGGAGTTTATCCACGGCATACGCAATCGCCTCTTGTCTGTTTGGAACGACGACGTAGTCACGCGAAACGCGTTTATACCCTTTTTCTATCTCGGATAAGATATCCAACGGATCTTCAAATCTTGGATTATCCGAGGTTAAAATGGCAAAATCGGCGGTTTTTGCCACCGTTTCGCCCATCACCGCGCGCTTGCTTTTATCGCGGTTTCCGCCGCACCCAAACAAACAATACAACCTGCCTTTACAATGCGCTTTCAAAGCCGAAAGCGATTTTTCCAAGCCGTCGGGCGTATGCGCAAAATCCACGAAAACGTTCGCGCCTTGCACTTCCCCAGCTTTTTCCAACCTACCGTTTACCCCGCTCATTTCACAAAGCGACGCGGCAACCGTTCGGGAACGTACGCCCAATGCTTGTGCGCAAGCGGAAGACGCTAACGCGTTATAAATATTATGCCGTCCCGTCATAGAAAGCTTTACGCGCCGTCTTTCTCCAAGCGTTTGCAAGACGAATTCCGTACCCGTCAAGCTTTCACGCCCGATCTCCGCGGAAACGTCGTATACCTTACTCAATCCGTACATGAGCGTTTTCGCGCCCTTTCTTTCCGCAAGAAGCTGTTTTGCAAACTTATCGTCGCCGTTGACGATTGCAATCGGACAAATTTCTTCCGTAAACAGCCGTTTTTTCGCGTTGCCGTAATCGGACATATTTTCAAAAAAGTCAAGGTGGTCTTGCGTTAAGTTGGTAAAAATACACGCCGTGAAATACGTTCCCGCAACCTTATGATAATAGAGCGCGTGCGCGGAAACTTCCATCGCTACGTATTCCACCCCGCATTCTCGCATTTGCGCGAGCGTGCGTTGCAAAAAAATAGGATCGGGCGTCGTTAAGTCGCTTTGCAAATGCACGTTGGCATAAGAAACACCTAGCGTTCCGATCGTACCCACGCGCTTGCCCGCTTTTTTTAATATTTCGCTAACCATGTGCGCGGTAGTCGTTTTTCCATTCGTGCCCGTGATACCGATCACTTTCAAATCCCGCGAAGGCTCGCCGTAAAAAGCGCAAGACATAAGGCTCATTGTTTCCCGTGCGTTTTTTACCAGCACTTGCGGGACTGTAACGGGCAATTCCCGTTCAACAACAAGTGCCGCCGCGCCCCGTTTTATCGCTTCCTGCGCATAAGCGTGTCCGTCCCCGCCCTTGCCCGTCAAGCAAAAAAACAAACTGCTTTTTTCCGTATCTTGACTATAACAAGAAAGGGAAACGATCTCTCGCTCCCAATCTTCTCCGCAAATAATTTTCGCATCCTTTACCCTGCTTGCCAATTTTGATAACCGCATACGCCCCTCCTACGATACTTATTATATTCGCCTGTCCGCGGTTATATGTTTTTTAGTGATATAATTCCTTCAAACACTTCTCTTGCGCAAGGCGCAGCAACCACGCTACCATAATAGGCGCCCTGCGGTTCGTCTACGATAACAAGCGCAAGATATTGCGGTTTATCCGCAGGGAAAAAGCCAACGAAAGACGATACGTACTTCCCCTGTGCAATCCTGCCGTTTTCGTATTTTTGCGCCGTACCTCAAAACATAATAAAATGCGCAAACTTTTTTAGGTAAAAAATAACCCTGTAATACAGTATATATCACAGGATTATTAGTATTTTATTATGTTTTATTCTTTTGTGTAAAATTTTGTCTTAAATCATTTTTTACTATGATTTTGCCCTTTCATCATTGATTTTTCTTAAAACGTCTAATCTCTTAAAGAACATCTCCTTTACTTTTTCATCGTAAAACCAGCTCTCTTTAATTTCCGATATTTGATTAAGACCAATTTGTTGAACAGCTTCTATCGCAGCCTGCATTTGCGTTAACGTTTCACTCGTCGTCAAACACTTCGCACCAGCCAAATCATCGTATGAGGTAAATGCTTTATTGAAATCCATTAAAGGGTGTAATTCCAATAACTCATTCGTTTTATTATCAACTAAAAAGCCCCAATTACCCCAATGTCTATCCGTATTCCCAATTAAGTAATCAAGAATATTCATCATATAGTAATTATACGAATCTTTTTCTAATACTAGAGAATATTTATCCGTATCGTTATTTACAGCATAGACTTCTATAAATTCCATTGGAACAATGCTATTCTCTTCCGAAGTAATCAGCTTGCTTGCGCAGACTTTTTCTCCAAGGTAATAATCCTCAAAATATTCTATATGCTTGCACCTAAAACAATTAACTATTTTACTAGCCAATAATTCAGCATTTACTTCCTCAACGTTACCGTCTTTATAAAGGTATATATCTCCATCTTTACGAATCCACGCTTTAGGCGCAACACCACTCGTAGAGATATCTCCGGCAACTTTACCTTGGGTTAAAAACTCTTGATTTTGCAAAGTAGGATATACGCCCCTCAAACACACGTCGAAAAACGCCTTACTTAAAGGATTTCGATACAAACTAATATCTTCAAAGCGAAGCGTTTCTTCTTTTTTCTTTACCCAAAAAACGTCCGTCAACGTTAAGCAGTGATAGGAAAGCGCAATTTCCGCCCTATCCTTATCCGTTACAGCTTGTTTTTTATTCAAATAATTTAATATCGTTTTTGCATATTTTCTATCCAAAGACAATACTCTTGACGCACACCAATAATAAAAGTTCGTTAAATTATTAACCCTTTCATCCAAATCTTGCGTTTGGGTTTCAAGGTATAAATTGTACGGCATAAAAGATGGACTATAAACCTCGCTATACCCATCTTTGCGGATGGATGCAACAGGTTCATTTTTATGCATAATTATATAAGTCCATTCCATATCGAACATTGAAGTATCCCTCCTTTTTTCTTATATTATAACCTTTATTATCTTTTTTGTCAATCCGTTCTTACATCAAACAAAAATGTTCTTTTTGTCTTTATTAAAAAAATTTTCTTTTTTTGCATTTCATAACGAAATTTATTTCCTTGATTTCGCCAAAATTTCGTTTCATTTCGTTTTCATTTCGCTAAAACGCAATAAAATTTCGTTATCACTCGTAAAATTTCGTTTTGATTTCGTTATGCATACTTAAAAAAATAATTTTCAAACGCATATTATCCGTTTCCTTTTCTAATATATAACACGCCTTAATAACCGTTTTTATTACCGCCAATTTACGCTTTTTTATTTTTTTCAATCCAAAAAGCAAGTTGTTCAACTTCTCAAAATCAAATTTTTCCTTCTTGTTCTTTTCTACTCTTTTAATGCTTTCCAATAATATCTTTTGTTTTTTTAAAAACGTAATTTCGTCTATTCTATTTTCAAAACGCAAATCTATCAGCTGTGCATATTGACAATTCAGGTCTTCCAAATGTTTTTGAATATTATCCTTACGTTTTTCTCTTTCACTTTTTATGTATTGTTCTATCCAATATTCAACCATAGCCAAAGCTTCTGTAAATAAAAGTTCCTCTATCGTTGCTTTTGGTATAGAATAAACTTTTCTATTATTTTCTCGTAAAAAATAAATTTGCTGCTTTTGTGAAAACAATAAATTTCTCTTCGAGCGCGCATCTATTATACAAGAACCTAAATGCTCTAACCTACGTTTTACTTTTGAACGCTTTTCTATTCCGCGTTGAACTTTTGCATATATTTCTTCTGAGATAATTGCTTGATGCGTATTTTTAATCAATATTCGTTCTTCTTTTTTATGTCGTGCCCAATTTATAGAATGTCCGCAATACTCATAATCAGTGGCAATACTCCAAACCTTTTCCGCATTCCATTTTCTTGCGGATTGTTTATGTAAAGCCTTTAATCCAAGCACCTGTGTTGCATAAGCAGAACGGGTTAAAACCCCCTCTTCATTTAAGAGCTTTGCCACAGCAACACAAGAAAAATTATCCTTTGATAAATATGCATAAATCTTTCTAACAATATTAGCGGAATAGTCATCTATGCACTCTTCCCCTTTTTCATTAAATTTATATCCGTATTTTGGATAATAATTTAAGTGCTTTGTTTGTGCATAATGTTCTCGTGCTTTCCTACACTTTTTCTTAAACTCTTTCAAATAATAGTCATTTAGAAAACTTCTTAAAACAATAGACATATCGTCTTTGTAAAACTGACTGTCGTATTTATCACCAATGGATATAACCCTAATCCCGTTTATCGGAAAAACATTTTCAATCAAATCTCCGACTTTATACAAAGAACGCCCCAACCGAGATAAATCTTTAAGCAACAAAACGTTAAATCTTCTTCGTTTCATATCGTCTATCATTTGCTTAAATGCCGGACGATTAAAATCTCCCCCACTATAACCGTCATCAGCATATATATTGTAAACGGTAAGCCCTTGTTCTTTTGCAAAATCTTTTAACGTTTTAATTTGATTCTCAATACTTCTTGACTCTCTGCTTTTGTCGATTTTGTCCTCATCTTCCCTTGACAATCTAACATATATTGCTACAGTATTATTCATTTTTAAGAATTGGGGACATTAACTCCACAGGAACATTGTATTGAACTGTTAACGTTATATTACGATTATGCTTTGAACCATCTATATGCTCACATTTTATATGTATTTTATTGATAAGCTTTTGCAAAAAACCGTATTTTAGTAAAGTTTCGGGTTTTGCGGAAGATATTTTTTTCACAATTTCAATCGCGTCCTTATAGATTTTAGGACTATTATCACATTTTAACTCCCTTAGTTTTACCAGTTCTTCATCCAACACTTGTTTTTCATTTCTATAATTCCCTAATAGAACGTAGTAACTGGAATCCGACAATATTCCATCAACGTGTTGCTCTACGATTAGTATTATTTTTTTCTCTATTTTTTCGATATTTTTCTTTGCTTTTTCTATGGCACGTTTAATATCTGCATTCTTATTCGTCAAAGCATCTTTTTCTTGTTTTAAGTATTGCATTAACTCTTCCTGATGTGATATCATACATTCCTTAAAATATTCTATTTCTTTCAACAACAATTCTTCCAAGGTTTTCTTGGATATAGAATTACAATGCTTACATTCTTTATTATTACAATAATAGCGGTAATCCAAAGCGTCTTTTTTTCTATTGCTATGTCTTTCAATACGCATCACTTTTCCGCAATCTTGGCAATAAAGCAATCCTTTAAACGCATTGTCTTCAACAAGGACCGTTCCCGAGTTGTTTTTCTTTAAAAGTGAATTTGCCAAAATCCAAGTTTCCTTGTCCACTAACGGTTCATAGCGATGCTCAAACACATAGCAATCATCGTTTTTTCTTCTTTTCTTATTCTTAAAACTTATCCCTTTTGTTTGCGCAGTTCTATACGTTCCAAGGTAAGCATCCTTTATTATAATATCTCTTATCATCCAAGACGTCCATGCGGTGTATGTTTCCTTGGGCCGAGCAAGAATTTTTGCCTTATTGTAACCATATTTGACTGCGTTGTAGATTCTTGGAATATAAACTCCTTTCTCTTTTAAGTAATTCGCTACCCGTGTTGTTGAGGCATATTCGATATATTTTTTATATACAGTTCTTACAATTTCCGACGTTTCTGGATCTGGAACTCTTTCATACAATTCGTTGTAAGCATATCCAAAAATCGGAAAAACAGTATTTCTCGGCTCTCCACTTTTCGCTTTTCCCTCTAACGTGAAGCGAATTTTTTTTGATATATCTTTTGCATACCATTCGTTGATAATATTTTTGAAGGGCATAAAATCACAAGTAGATTCATCTAGACTATCAAAATTATCACCTATGGCTATATATCTTACGTTATGTTCTGGAAAAAACTCTTCAGTATAATAACCTGTCTGAACGTAGTTTCTGCCCAAACGTGACAAATCCTTGGTTATAACCAAATTTATTTTTCCTACTTTAATATCTTCAATTAATCTATTGAATTCTGGACGGTTAAAGTTTGTTCCCGTATAGCCGTCATCAGCATAAACATCAACAACTCTCCAACCTTGTTTTTTTACATAGTCTAATAATATTTCTTTTTGGGTTGTTATAGATTGACTTTCATCGTTTCCATCTTCTTGCGACAATCTACAATATATGCCAACCCAGTATTTCTTTTCACTCATTTGTATTATCCTCATCATTTTCTTCTTGTTCGATTATCTTCATCAGCGCATCTATTACTGTTGAAAAATTTATATCTGTATCTTTAGAATATTCTCTTATAACCGTAATCATTTTTTTCTTTCCTCTATAAGTAACTTTGTTGTTTTCTATACCGACTAATTCCACGCTAAAATTCCTTATAAAATATTCGAACACGGCTTGTACCCGTCCCGTATATTATATAAAAATTTTAACATCGTTAGAACATAAAATATGCGCAGTTAAAAAACTGCGCACTGCGAGCTTATTCTTTACCCATTTCCAAATAATTCGTTATAGAAACCTTTCATATTCACATCGTTCATGTCATTAAACTTTTTGAAAGCTTCTTCTTGCGTTTTATAACATCTCTCACAAATCATAAGCGTATTATATAAGACCTTTTCTTTTTCTATGTATTTTAATAGTCCTGGAAATCCCCAAATTGCACGCCCTAGTTGCATAAATTGTTTTTCTCCAGAGTCAGATAATTCGTTTTCCATTCTAGGATTTTTTACAATCGCACGATAATATATGTAATAGTTATTGCGTTGTTTCGCTAAACACACAGTTAAATCCGTCGCATCTATAATAACGTCATAAGGAAATCCCCAAATGTTTAGATGATTATAAACACTTGGTCCCTTTAAAATTTTCTTTCTTTTCAAAATTTTTACAGGAGTAGCGAATCTTTGCTCAGAGAACGCAACATTGTGTTTAATCGTTTGGTTTCCAGCACAAAATTTCTTAAACATGTTACGAATCCCCTTCGTTTCTTGACCAGTTCCTTGCAAGAGTTTTTTGAAATCAGTTTTAGTCCCCAAATATTTCAACGTTCCTGACGCTATTCCCGGCAAAGAGCAATCCTCTAATTCAAAAAAATAATATTTCCCTTTCATTACTTTACCCATCTTAAAAATTAAATTTTAAGTTTTTCATTTTTATTATATCATTTTAATCGTAAAAAATCAATGCGTTCCATATCCCTATCCTTATTAATAGTTTATCTTTTGCAACAAAAAAACACGGATTCCCGTGTTCCTGCAATGCCAATTATTTTGTTGCACTTTTAACGTTTATTGCCCGTTTTTCTATTTTTGTGCCCTCCTATATTTTAGGGCTTTTCTAACACTATTTTTTTCGCATTTTTTGTAATTTTAAGCCTTTTTTACACTTTTTTGTACCATTTTATGCCGTTTTCACATAGCAAAGTTTGCGCAAGTAAAACCAAAGACCCCTGTTTTACCGCCGACGTTATAGCCGTCTATATACGCTTTTTTACCGCTACCGTCTTTGACTACCCCCGCGAGCATTTCCGCAAGAAGTTTAGACGTTTCTTCGCTCACCGTGCGATTTTTTACCGCGTTATCCGCTTTAAACGCTTCGTAGCCGTCGTTTGCGTATATTCTTTTTACCAAATGCGGGGTGTAATAATATCCGCCGTTCACCGCCGAAGCAGTGGCGCAAGCAAGCTGAATACCCGTTACGGCGACCGTTTGCCCAAACCCGATACGCGCAAGATCGCAATCGCGCACGACCGTTTGCGGAAGCAATAATCCGTATGCTTCTCCCCCGTAATCAATACCCGTTTTTTTGCCAAAGCCAAACGCCGACAAATATTGATAAAAAGTATCCTTTCCAAGCGACAACGCCATATCCGTAAAGCAAGGGTTACAGCTTGTATTGAGTGCCCCTGCAAGCGTTTGGTTACAATGCTTCCCGTTGGCGTGGTTGCTCCAACATTTTACCGTCGTGCCGTCCACCGACCGCGTACGCGAGCTATTAAACACGTACTTAGGCGAATACGCTTTTTTGTTTCCCCTATGATATTCTTCCAAATTCGCCGCGGAAGTGATAATTTTAAAGGTTGAACCAGGTTCGTAGATATCGCAAACGAGTGTGTTTCTCGACAGTGTGTTTAACGCCTGCGAATCGTTTCTCGGCACGTTATTCAAATCAAACGACGGGACGTTCGCAAGAGCCAAAATTTCAAAATTATTCACGTCTAAAACGATACACTCCGCAGATACAGGCGAGTATTGCACAGCCGTTTTTTGCAAGGCGCTTTCCACGATTTCCTGTATGCCGTAATCAATCGTCAGTTCCACGTTATAACCGTTTTCGGCGGGAAGGTAGGTTGCAACGCTTCCTGCAATTTCCACGCCTACCAAGTCCGTTTCGTATAAAAGCTCACCGTTTTTGCCCGATAAATACGTATCGTAGTATTTTTCAATCCCCGTCGTGCCTACGTTATCCGAAGAAGTAAACCCAAGCACCTGACAAAGCGCGCTTTCCTTGGGATAAAAGCGAATATTGTCCCGCGAATAATACACCCCTTCTATCTCCGAGCCGGCAAGCGTTTCCACTTGTGCCTTATCTACCTTTTTCGCCACCGTGACTTCGGACGCTTTTTTCTTGGTTAATTTATCGTAAATTTCGTTTTCGTCTTTATCCAAAGCCTGAGCAAGCGTGCGCGCCGTTTGTTGCTTATCGTTTACGGCGTTGGAGCGCGCGTATACGGTGTATGCCGTGGTGTTATCGGCAAGCACCACCCCATTCCTATCCGTCACCTTTCCTCGTTCCGCTACGATGGGAATTTCTCTCGTCCATTGATCGAGCGCGCGGTAATTGAGCTCTTCCTGCCAAAGCACCTGCACGTAGAAAAATCGACAAAAAAGAAAGCAAAAAAGAAAGGTTATCGCCAAACAAACGGCTAATAACCTCTTTCGTAAAACGGATATAGAATAATCGTTCATTGATTTTTTGATAATAGAATCTCCTTTCGGTTTTTTTATTATTCTATTATCATTCGCCTGCAATCATTCCTTGCGAAATGACCCATTCTCGAAATATTCTCGAATCGTTTCTTCCGATTGCGCAAGCTCGATGCGGGCTTGAATTTCTTCGCTTTTTTCCACGAGCTCTTCTCTTTTTTCTTCTAAATTACGAATACGAATGGACTGACGGTTGATAATTTGCGTATTAACGCAAATGAGCGTCAGCATTAAAATCACCACCGCCGCAAACGCCGCCATTACCATTTTCGCCATATGCGAAAGCGAGTATTGCTCCGCCACCGCCGTCGTTTGCACCGCTACGGGCGCTTGCGTTTGCGTGGGCGCAATCATCGTTTCCGTGCGTTCAAATTTTTCCGTCGTGAATACGGGCGAGTCTATTTTTTCACGCGTGTAATGCGTGATTTGCGGTTCTTCAACCGTTCTTTCTACCGTGGGAGCGGATGCAACGGCAACCGTGTCCGAAAACTGCATACTTTCGGCGTTTTGCAATCTTTTGTAGCGTTCCGCGATTTGTGCATTATGAAGTTCCGCCTCTTTAAAGTCGGCAACCGTATTCATTCGTGTTTCGGTCAACGTGCTCATAGCTATCCTCCGTTTTTTTCGTTTTTCCCTATTTTTCCCTTACTTATCCTTCGCTTTAAATTTTTTCCGCGATCCGAAGCTTCGCGCATTTGCTTCTCGAATTATCCGCAAGCTCGTTATCGCTTGCCGTGATCGGTTTTTTCGTGATAATTTTTATCTCCGGTTTCTTTCCGCACACACAAACGGGAAAGTTACCCGGACACGTGCAAGGATTTTCCATTTCTTTAAACGCTTCTTTGACAATCCTGTCTTCCAATGACTGAAAGGTCAAAATGACAATCCTACCGCCCTTTTTCAATCGGCGCGTCAGTTTTGTCACCAGCTCGTATAACCCGTCCAATTCCCCGTTGACTTCCACGCGAAGCGCTTGAAAGGTTTTTCGCTCACAAGGCGCGCCGTAGCGGAATTTGGCGGGAATACTTTTTTGTATAATTTGCGAAAGCTCTCCCGACGTTTTGAGCGGTTGTTGCTCTCTATATTTCACGATATTTCTTGCAATTTGCTTAGCAAACGTTTCTTCGCCGTAGAGCTTTATGATTTTTGCAAGTTTTTCTTCTGGATACGTATTGACGATAACTTCCGCCGTAAGCGGAGAAAGCCTGTCCATTCGCATATCCAAAGGCGCGTTTTGCATTTTATAGGAAAAGCCCCGCTCTTCGTCGTCGATTTGGTGGGAAGAAATCCCAAAATCCAAAATCGCGCCGTCGAGCGCTTCCACGCCCGCTTTTTCAAGCACGTTTTCAAAATCTTTATAATTTGATTTATATATAGAAAAGCGATTTTCAAACTCCCCAAGCCGTTTCGTCGCCGCTTGGATCGCTTCGTCGTCTAAATCGGTAGCAATCAATCTGCCGTTTGGCGCAGTCCTTTTTAATATCTCATAGGAATGACCGCCGCCGCCCACCGTACCGTCGAAGTATACCCCGCCTGCCTTTAACGCAAGACCTTGCATACATTCTTCTTTCATAACGGGTTTGTGCGAAAATTCCAACATTGATTTTAAATCCCCAATTTTTTAAGCTGTTCGTCGTAGTCGACGCCTTCTAAATATTCGTAGTATCTCTCCGCTGCCCAAATTTCCAAGCGTTTGCCCCTACCAAGCGTTACCACGTCTTTCGTGATTCCCGCCATGCGTTTGAGCGCCGTTGGTAGCACCACTCTTCCTTGCGCGTCTTCTTCCGCTGAAAAGATGCTGCCAAAGAACAACGCCGAAGCTTGCGTGGCTTCGGATATCCCTTCTTCGGAAATCGCGCTGATCGTGTCGTCCAGCTCGTCGTCTGCCATAACGCAAATGCAACGGTTCATACCGCGGAAAAAACTATACGTCTTGTCTCCGTTCTCTCCCACCAGCTCTTTTTTAAACTTGGAAGGAATCCGCAAACGGTTTTTGTCGTCTAACTGATGCTCGTATACGCCTTTAAACATATTCGCTTGTCCTCCTTCCAAAATTTTATAATTTTACCGTTGATATTATTATACAACCACTTTTAACCATTTGTCAATAGTTTTTAGCAAATTTTTCAAAAAAGTTTTTAAAATTTTGGGGTTTTTAACCACTTTTTATATTAAAAACTGTTCATTTTGCAAACATTTGTTCGTAAATGCGTTTATTATAACCACCGCACGCCCCTAAAAAGGTGATTTGCGCTGGGGTTACGAGTGGTTGGCTATCCCTACCCTTTCGCGTTTGCACCCCCAAAAGGTTCTCCAAACGTCTTGCCATACCCTCGTTTCCGTCGTAGGCTTTGCACCCGTAAAAATTTTCCACGTATTCTTTCAAATAGATATAATGCGTGCAACCGAGCACCACGGACGCAGGTTGACCGACGGGCAAAAAGGCGGAAAAATCATACTCTTTTTCAAAAAGGTGCGTTTCAATCGCTCCCGCCAATCCGTCGCAAGGGCACAGCCGAACACACGCGTTTTGATACGATTGTTCCACTCTTTGGCAAAGTGCGCGAAATCGACCGCTTTCATAGGTGGCGCGTGTGGTCAATACGAGCACTTCTCCGCCATGCTTTGCCGCAGTGAACACGGCTGGCTCTGCGCCGACGATAGGAAAATCGTAGCGTTCGCGCAAAGCGTCCACGCAAACCGCCGTCGCCGTGTTACAAGCAATCACCGCCGCTTGCACGTTTAGCTTGTCAAAGGTTTCAAACGCCGAACACACGCGAGCGCGTATTTCTTCCCGCGATTTATTCCCATAGGGCGCGTATTCGTTGTCGCCGTAGTAATATATGGGTTGACCAATCCCCCGCCGTATACACTCATAAAGCACGGTAAGTCCACCAATCCCACTGTCAAAAAACGCTACTCCCGACCGTTTTTTACTCATAAACCCGCTCCTTGATAAAAAAAAATTAAAAATTTCCCGTTTTTCGCGTTTTCTACCCGAAAAACAGTTTACAATCGAAAAAATTTATGTTAAAATAATCTACGCAATTGAAATTGAACAAAAAATCGGAAGAACAAGGAGAACATTATGCCTAATATTAAATCCGCAAAGAAAAGAGTTTTGGTTATCGAAAAGAAAACGATGCAAAACAAAGCGATCAAATCCGCGTTGAAAACGCAAGTGAAGAAATTCCTCGAAGCTGTCAACGCAGGCAACAAAGAAGAAGCAACCAAGCTTTATCCCGAAACCGTTTCCGCTATTGATAGCGCGGTTACGAAAGGCGTTATCCACAAAAATAACGCTAATAACAGAAAAGCGAAGCTTGCGAAGAAACTTGCCGCTTTAAACTAACTCTTATCTTATATAGAATATGAGGGTATGCCACTTGGTTATACCCTTTTTTTCGTACGAAAAAAAACCGCCCTTTCGCAACCATTTTTTATCGCGCGAAAATATTTTTTAAAAACGCTGAAAATATTCATTCAAACGCTTGACATTACGCATACTTTTTTTTATAATAACAACTACGGAAAGTTTATTTTTGCTAAACTTTTCGTTTATTATTAACAAACCGTGTTTTCCCCTATGGGGAAAATGCGTTTTGGAGGCAATTTTATGGATTTGGGTGCTAAAATACGCCAAATGCGCAACCAAAAAAACCTAACGCAAGAAGAGCTTGCGGATAGATGTGAACTAACGAAGGGGTATATATCCCAGCTTGAAAACAATCTAAACAGCCCCTCTATCGCAACGCTCACGGATATTTTAAACGCGCTTGGGAGCAATCTATCGGAGTTTTTCAAGGAAGAAAGCGAAGAAAAGGTCGTCTTTTCCAAAGCAGAGTTCATTGAAAAGGATTCTGACGGCGTACTTTTTAGCTGGCTGATACCCAACGCGCAAAAAAATATGATGGAGCCCGTACTCGTAGAGCTACGCGTAGGCGCGTCTACACCAAGCGACGTTCCGCACGAAGGCGAAGAATTCGGGTTCGTGCTCGAAGGCAAGATTGCTATCGTGCTCGGCAAAAAACATTATATATGTAAAAAAGGCGAAGCTTTTTATTACCCCGCGGAAAAACCGCACTACGTATACAATAAGGGCACGGGAACAGCCAAGTTTTTATGGGTTTCCACCCCGCCAAACTTCTAATTTCGGAGAATATACATATGCAAAAAACAACTTTGGATAAGAACGCTAAAATCATTGAGCTTGTCGACGTTTGCAAACAGTTCGACGGTGTATCCGTCGTGGAGAATATCAATTTCTACGTGCGTAAAGGTGAGTTTATCACCTTTCTTGGTCCGTCGGGTTGCGGAAAGACAACCACGCTTCGTATGATCGCTGGGTTTGAACTGCCCACGAGCGGTAAGATACTTTTAGGCGGTGAAGATATCACCACCCTTCCCCCTAACCTTCGCCCCGTCAACACCGTATTCCAAAAATACGCTTTATTCCCCCATCTCAACGTATTTGACAACGTTGCGTTCGGGTTAAAACAAAAACGCGTGGAAACCACCTACCTTGATAAAAACGGCAAAAGCAAAATCAAAAAAGAAAAATTACCCAAAGCCGTGATCGCGGAAAAAGTCCGTCGTGCGCTCGACGTCGTGGACCTTGCGGGGTTTGAAAAACGCAGTATTTCCACCCTTTCGGGCGGACAGCAACAACGTATTGCAATCGCCCGCGCGATCGTAAACGAGCCTGAAATTTTACTTCTCGACGAGCCCCTTGGCGCACTCGATTTAAAAATGCGCAAGGAAATGCAATTGGAACTCAAAGCCATGCACAAACGGCTTGGGATTACCTTTATCTACGTAACCCACGATCAAGAAGAAGCACTCACCATGTCGGACACGATCGTGGTTATGTCGGACGGTATCATTCAACAAATCGGCACTCCCGAACAAATTTACAACGAACCGAAAAACACGTTCGTTGCGGACTTTATCGGGGAAAGCAATATTTTCACGGGCGTTATGCCCAAAGACAACCAAGTACGCTTTTGCGGAAAAACGTTTGAGTGCGTAGACGGCGGGTTTGAAAAAGACGAGCCCGTAGACGTCGTTGTACGCCCCGAAGACGTCAAAATCAAAAAAGCGGAAGAAGGTATGCTCAAAGGCAAGGTTACTTCGGTTATTTTCAAGGGTATCCACTATCAAATTCTCGTACAATGCGGGAGATACGAAATTGAAATTCAAAGCACTTCCGCGCCGGAAGTTGGCGATATCGTAGGACTTGTGATTAAACCCAACGGTATCCACGTTATGAAAAAGATATTCCGCGTGAATAAATTTACGGGTGTTATCACCAAGCGCAATACCGTGGAATTTGGCGACGGCGAGTTTGACTGCGACGTTACCCAGCTCTACCCCGGCTCGCACTTGGACGAAGAAGGCTATCTTATCACCGCAAAAGGCGAACAGCTCGATCTCACGGGCACGGAAGTCAACGTGGAAGTAGGACTGCACGATATCACCATGAGCGATAACCTGGAAGAAGGCGGTGCGCAAGGGAATATTATTTCCTTAATATATAAGAGTGAATACTATCGTTATATCGTCCGTACGGAAAACGAAGAAGACTACGTGCTTGCCTGCGAAGATCTTTGGAACGAAAACGATCTCGTAAGCTTAATCATTCCCAAGGAAAAGATTAAACTCTCGTTAAAAATAGCGGAAGGAGGCAAACAATGACGAAAACGGAGCAATCAACGCCCAAAGCACGTTTGCATTTTTCCCGCAAACTGCTTGCGATCCCCTACGCATTGTTTTTGCTCGCGTTCGTGGTCGCACCGCTTATTATCGTTATGTATTACGCTTTCACGGGCGACGACGGTAAGTTCACGCTTGAATACGTACGCGTATTTTTTAACGAAAACGGCGAAGGGTTAAAAGGATTTCTTTCTTCTTATAACTTTAAAACGATTATGCAAAGCTTGTTTATTTCGTTTATGAGCACGATCGTCTGTCTTTTGATTGCATACCCCGTGGCGTATATTATCGCCAAATGCAAACTGAAAAACAAATCCACTTTATTGCTTTTGTTTATCGTGCCCATGTGGGTTAATTTCGTTTTACGTATCAACGCACTCAAAGAGCTTTTCGTTTGGCTGGGTACTTATAACAAATCAGAGGGCTGGAATATTTTTAACACGATTATCGGTATGGTATACGATTTCCTGCCGTTTATGATCCTGCCTATTTACACGACGATTATTAAAATCGACAACAGTTATTTGGAAGCGGCGAAAGATTTAGGCGCAACGCCCGCAAAGGCGTTCGTATCCGTTACACTCCCCCTTTCCAAAGCGGGGATTATCAGCGGTATTTCTATGGTATTCTTGCCGTCTATGACAAACTACGTCGTATCCAACTATCTCACGTTTAGAAACGTGAAGATTATCGGTAAGCTTATCGACGACTATTTCACGGGCGATCTTTGGCACGATGGTTCGTTTATTGCGCTCGTATTGCTCCTTTTTATGTTTCTCGTCACTTGGGTTACGGGCGGATTTAAGGAAGACGAACAAACGGAAACGCGAGGTACTTCGTTATGGTAAAAATCAAAAGCATTCTCAAATGGGCGTTCGTCGGGCTTATTCTCGCGTTTATTTATTTCCCCATTCTCTTTTTGACGGTGAACAGCTTCAACGCAAGCAACCATATTCAAAATTGGTCGGGTTTTAGCTTGGAACATTACGCATATTTTTTCAGTTTTGAAAACGAACCCATTCGCGTGGTGGGACAAACTTTGCTTCTTGCCGTTATCGTGGCGTTTTTATCCACCGTCCTTGGCACGGTGGGTTCAATCGGCATTTTCTATTCCAAAAAGAAAACGAGCGCAACGCTTTCCGCCATTAACCGTATTCCCGTTATCAATGCGGACGTGGTTACGGCAATTTCATTCGCCCTGCTCATTTCGTTTTTGGGGATTGATAAATCTATGTACATTCCTTTGATTTTCGGGCAAATGTTACTTTGCACGCCGTTTGTGATCTTGTCTATTATCCCCAAGCTTCGGCAAATGGATAACAATTTATACGAAGCGGCGCTTGATTTGGGCGCGTCGCCGACAAAAGCGTTGTTTTCCGTTATCATACCGCAAATCCTGCCGGGGATTATTTCAGGCTTTTTGCTTGCGGTAACCCTTTCTCTCGACGATTACGTGATTGCTGCGTACACAAAGCCCGATTCCTTCACTACGATCAGTACGCACATTTACGGTCTTGATAAAAACAATATCATGGGTGCGGAAATTAAAGCCGCGTATTGGGCGTTCACCGCGATCATTTTCCTTATTATCGTTGCGGTTGTCACCATTTCCAACGTTCTCGCCTACCGCAAAACAAGGAGCAAAAAGAAATGAAAAAGAGTAAAAGACTAATTCCCCTTGCGCTCATTGCCGTGCTTACGCTTGGCGCGTTTCCCGCTTGTTCAAAACAAGAAAACGCAAACGTGCTCCGCGTGGCGAGCTGGGACGAATATATCGACGAAGGCAGCGACGGCGGGAAAGCAATGTATGAAGAGTTTGAAGATTGGTACTTGGAAACCTACGGAGAAGAAATCACCGTTGAATATTTAACCCTTCAAGACAACGAAACCATGTATAACAAGATTAAAATGGGTGATTCCTACGATCTTTTATGCCCGTCGGAATATATGATTATGAAGCTTGGCGCGGAAGATTTATTGCAAAAACTTCCCGATTCCTTCTTCGACGAAACAAACCCCAACAACCACTACGTTCGCAATCTTTCCCCTTACATAAAAAGCGTTTTTGAAAGTGAACAAATGAAGCTTGGATCAAGCAAAATGTCGCAATACGCCGCAGGGTATATGTGGGGAACGACAGGGTTTGTATTTAATCCCGAGCGAGTAGACAGACAAGACGTGAAGAGCTGGAAAGTCCTTTTAAACGATAAATACAGCCGTAAAATCACCGCCAAAGACAACGTTCGCGATACCTATTTTATGGGGCTTGGTATGCACTATGAAGACGAGCTTCTCTCCCAAAAAGACAAACTGCTAAAAGGCGAGATAGCGCAAGAAAGCTATAAACAAACACTTTTTGAGAAAATGAACGACGGAAACGCTATCCCGCAAGTGCAAAAACTGCTGGAAAAAATGCGCGGAAATCTCTACGGCTTGGAAACGGACGAAGGAAAGCTGGATATTATCACGGGACGGTTTGATATATCCTATCAATGGAGCGGAGACGCCGTGTACGTTCTTGACAGCGGCGAAGACGAAGAAATCACAGATGAACCTGTATATCTCGAATATTGTATTCCCGATTCCGCTTCTAATTTATGGTTTGACGGGTGGGTCATGATGCAAGACGCAAACGTACAAGCGGCAACCGCCTTTATCAATTACCTTTCTATGCCCGAAAACGCCGTGCGTAATATGGACTATATCGGCTACACGAGTTGTATCGCAAGCAAAACGGTTTTTGAATATATTTGCGAAAAATACGGTGCAGGCGACGACGAAGAAAGCGAAGACTACGATTTGAGTTACTTCTTCGGCAACGACCACGTTTTGCAAGCGCCTCTCTCCCAAACACAATACGGACGTCAACTCTTTGCACAATACCCCACGACGGATATTATCGACCGCCTTGTCGTGATGACCTACTTTAACAAAGAAACAAACGAAAAAGCAAATAGAATGTGGAATAACATTAAATAATCTCTACAAGCTAACACCCGCTCGGTTTTGTTCCAAGCGGGTGTTTTGCTTATCATTATGTGTGACATAGGTATTATGCTTGACATACTACCCTTATTTTTACAGCAATTATGCCACACATAATACCTATGTGTGGCATAATACGGGTTTTTTATTCTTGTTCGGAAGTATTTTCCACCCTTTCCCTTTCACGCTTTAAACTACGGAAGAATAGGATTGTAAACGGGATTGCGAAGATAAACGCGAAAAAGTCGGATATGGCTTGACAGCTTTGCACGCCAAGAAGCTCTAAAACGCGCGGAAGTATCAATACCGCAGGGATATAGAACAATCCTTGTCTTGACACGGAAAGCACGGAGGCGATTGCCTTGCTTCCTATCGCTTGATAGGTAACACTTGCCATAAAATTCAGCGGTAACAGGGGCATACACATACATTGTAATCGAAGCGTTAGCGTGCCGATATCCGTTGCCGTTTCAGAAAGCGAGAACATTTGCATAACGTTTGGCGCAAAGATTGCACACACACTCGCAAACGCCATCATAATCGAAGTAGAAAAACCGAGCGTGAACAAATACGCCGACTTAACTCTATCAAAACGCTTTGCGCTATAATTATAGCCTAATACGGGTTGATACCCCTGTCCTATACCCAGCGCAAGCGAGAATGCGAGCATAAACACTTTTTGAACGACGCCAAACGCCGCCTGTGCAGCTTCCCCGCCGTAGGTATACGCCGCGTTATTTAAGAACACGGTGCAAAGGCTTGCAAGGATTTGTCTACAAAAAGAGGGAAAGCCTGTGCCGATAATCTCACCGTATACGGAAAACTCTCGCGAAATAGAACGCACACGAAGTCTTACCACCGTTTTACGAATTAAAAACATGGTAAGCAACACACCAAAGCTGATAATTTGACTAATACACGTGGCGAGTGCCGCGCCCGTTACCCCCAATCCCGCCGAAAAGATTAAAATGGGATCGAGAATTACGTTAATAACCGCGCCCGCAATCAAACCAATCATAGAGAACACAGCCTTACCTTCCGCACGAAGTACGTTGTTCATTACAAACGACATACACATAAACGGTGCGGAAATGAGAACGAATCTTGCGTATTGCTTGGAATATGCCAAAACTTCGGGATTGACCGAACCAAACAGTTTTAGCATTGGCGTTAGGAATATAAATCCGAAGGTCAAAATCAAAAGTCCGCTCGCAAGGGCTATAAAAAACGCCGACGACGTTACTTTATCCGCACCTTCCCGATCGCGTTTCCCAAGCAATCGTGACACGATTGCACCGCTACCCATACCAAAGGTAAACCCGATTGCTTGAATAATCGACATTAGTGCTAAAAGATTGCTTACAGCCGCCGTTACCGAATCGTTGCCAAGGAGCGACACGAAATAGGTGTCGGCAAGGTTATACAGCGACGTTACCATCATACTCAAAGTTGTTGGAATGCCTAACGAGATAATCAGTTTTGGCATAGGCGTTTGCGTCATTTTGACAAACTGCTTACGTTCTCGCTCGGCAATCGCTGTTTCTTCTACGTTTTGTTGTTCTTTCGTTTGCTCAATACTCATAATGATATTATTATACAACGATTTTCCATATTTTGCAAGTTACGCGAACGGTTATTTGAAAAAAAGCGTTGCTTTTTTTCTTTCGCCGTGTTATAATGTATATATGAAAAATCAATCCACGGGCAAAACGCCCATTATTTTTAAAATCAAACTCACCACTGCAATGTTATTTTTGAGTATAGCCGTATTATTGCTTTGCGGCGCGGGTATCGGACTTTCTATATGGCGTATTTTTAAATACGGCATTCACGGCTTTAACGACATTATCAAATATCCTTTCCTTATTGCCGTTTGCGTGTTTTGTATCGTGCTTATGGTTTCGATTTTTATCAAATCGCAATATGCCGTAGACGATAAATATTTGCTTACGCAATACGGGTTTATCAAAAGTCGGTTTACCATCGCGGATATCACGGCACTCGTTTATAACACAGACGAAAAAAAGCTCACCGTGAAATTCGGTGAGGAATATACCGTGGTTGCCGTTGACCCCGCTTGGCAAGAAGAACTCGTTCGCGCGTTACTTGCCGTAAAGCCCGAAATTGATTATTCGTTTACACTCGCACAAATACCTGATAAAAAGTAATTAAAAACCGCTTTAACAGCGGTTTTTTTCTACGATTTTTCCGTTTTCAATAGCCAGTATGCAATCGGCAATTTCTATCGCGGCAGGTCTATGCGTAACGATTAAACACGTTTTATTTTGCAGTGCACGGACATTTTCTAAAAGCCTACGCTCCGTTTGGCTATCCAACGCACTCGTCGCTTCGTCTAAGAGCAAAATCGGTCTATCCGATACAAGCGCACGCGCCACGGCAAGACGTTGCGTTTGACCTTCAGAAAGCCCCGCACCGCCTTCGCCAAGTATGGTATCCAACCCTTGCGGCAGCTCCCACACAAACTCTGCACAAGCCGTTTCTACGGCTTTTTTTACTTTTTCATGTAAAACGGTTTCGTCCGTTTCCTTTGCAAAAAAAGTTAAATTTTCATAAATCGTACCCGAAAACAAGAAATGACCTTGGGGAACGTAGGCAAACAATCCCCTGTCTTTCGCCGTCAATCCCCGCTCCGTTTCGCCCTTGATTACAATCTCGCCTTGCGAGGGACGGTAAACGGCAAGCAAAAGCTTAAAAAGCGTGCTTTTTCCCGCACCCGACGCGCCCGTAAGACAAACAATCTCGCCCTTTTTAATACTTGCGTCCACGCCGAACAAAACGCCTTCACGCCCGTAATCAAACGCAACATTCCTGCAATCAATCTCTTCAATCTCATCGTAAGCTTTTGCAAAATTAAAATCGTCGCAATCAATTTCTTCACAAGGCAATTCGTCGAGTTCTTGCAAGCGTTCTCCACTTGCAATGCGCGCGTAGTAAACGGGCACGAGCGAAGAAAAGGACGTGAGCGGGTGTTGCAATTGCATAAGCAATAAAATCACCGATAAAATAGAACCGTAATCATTATTCCCGCCAAGTACGCTCACGCTACACCATACGACGGCAAAAATAAGTCCAAAGTTACTAAGCAGTGAAAACACCGCACCCATAGACGAACGAAGATAGTTTCTACTCATTCGTTTTTGATAGTACGTATTTGCAAACGCTTTCGCTTTTTCTTTGGTTTTTTCTTCCGCACCGTAGGCTTTGAGCGTCAGCACCGAAGATACGCCCTCCTGCATAAACGCGCGGGTTGCGCCGTCCGCTTCTAAAACCGCTTTTTGTCTTTTTTTGATTTGTTTGCGGAAAAACGCAGTAATCAGCGCAAATACTCCGCCGCAAACCACGTAAATCGCCGTAAAGAGCGGATCGATTGTCAAAAGCGCGGCAACCGCGCCCACGCACTGCACGATCATTCCCACGATCGCGGGCAACAATCCCACGGTATCGGTTGCAACTTCTTGAATATCCGACGTCAAGCGGTTTAAAAGTTCACCGCTATGATATCCCTGTACTTTTGCGTAATCAGAACGCAAAATTTTAGAAAAGCACCGCACGCGCAGCTGTGTCACGATCTTTGCGCGAAGCTTTTCCGAGAAAAAGCCCGTTATCGTTTGCAATGCAATACGCAGCAGCAATACGCCCAGCAAAACGGCGGCAAATATCCAAAGTCTTTTACTTTCGCCACCCGCCGCACTATTGATAAGGTAGCGCACGAGATAGGCAAACGCAAGGGACAATAGCGTGGCAAACGCCGTGAAAAAGGCAAGAAAAAGTACGAACGTGCGATAGGATCGCAGTTCTTTTTTTATCCAAACTTTTCCCTTTTTCGACACCTCTCCGTCCGTTATTTCTCTCACTTTTTTCTAATCCCCAAAATTTTCAAAATTCGCTTTGCAATGCCTTTGAGTTTCCATTTTATTCTTATAAAAACTCGACGTGTTTTATAATTTTTCACACGGCGTTTTGCATAGCGGATATATTTTTTATCCGTGCAAAAATAGTGTTTATCTTTGCGGAAAAACTCCGTTAAAACCCCGAAAACGTCGTTTTCGGGAATATATTCGTCTGCATAGCAATTATCCCCGCGAATGATATACCCGTCGTTTACGGGTTTAATAACGCGGTGCAACACGTAGTCTTTACCACGCCGATATAACGCCACGTCCAAAGGCTGTAAACGCTCGGTTTTGGGCTTGACCACGATAGTATCCCGACGGTTTTTGAGCATAGGCAACATACTCACGCCCACCGTTGGACCTACGTATTGTCCTTGCAGGGCAAGCACTTCTTCAATTTTTAACGTTTCTTTTTGCATATCAAAGCGCAAAGCCGTTTTCCGCAATCGTTTGCACGAACGCTTCCACGTCCGCACGCGCAACACTTTCTTCCACGTCGTATTCGTTAAGAAGCGCGGCTACGCCTTCGTCTACGGTATGTTCTTTCGTGAAAAATTCCCAAAGGAACGCACCCGTTTCGTTGAGATTGATCATACCGTGAAATTCTTTACTCATTTCGCCAACGGGCACGACAACGCTCTCCCCGCCAACCTTTCTCACCACAAATCCGTTTTTGATTTTCATATATATACCCTCACTTATTTTTCGTATTTTTTACCCGTCATTTTTTCATAGGACGTTTGCACCGCTTGCTTGGAAATATCGCATTTCAAAAGATAACAAGGCACGTTGGTAACCAGCGCGTCCGTCATTTCCAAGGTTTTTGCTGCGTTTTCTTCGTCTTGCGGGAAGAGTATTTGCGAAAATATACGCCCCGCCGCTTCCGCGGGTGTTAAACGCACGATTTCGTTTTGCTTTGCCTGCTCTAAAAAGCACAAGCCTTTCAAGGGCACGGAAATATTATTCCCCAGCCCTTCCTTTCCATTCCACGGCGTGCCGTGGGCAATAAAACCGTCTTGCGTTTGCTCTAAAATAGGCTTGTCGCCGTTGACGATGGTAACGTTTTCAAGATATTGCATCCAAAGCCCCGTGTGCGTGGATTTACCCGTGCCGCTCCTGCCCAAAAACGCATACGCGTCCCCGTCTACGGCAAGCACCGCCGCGTGCAACAACATTCTGTTTTTCATAGGCAGTTGACGGCAAATGGTTCTATACAAACAAATATTTTCCACGTAGCCGTCGGAAAAATTACCCGAAAGCTCTTTTTCCGCGTAAAACTCTTCGTTTGTTACTTTTGCCGAAATATCGACAGGCGCGCTTTGGTCTTGCGCTAAATACCCCTTACAAAACGCGTCGGTATATTTACACCTATTTTCAATCAGGATACGAAGTCCTGCGATCTCATAAACCATACTTTTCCCCTTTACGGCTTTTTATACGCGTACGTCGCCCGTTTGTCCAAGCGCGTTTTGGTGTTTTTGCAAAATCGGGTCAATCTCGTTTTCGATAAATTCCACCGTTTGCGAAGGTGCTCTGCCGATAAAGTTTTTCGCGTCGAGTATATCGTCTAAACGCACCCAAACGGGTTTGAATAACTCGTCTTGTTTGATAAGGTCAATCAAATTGTTTTCCTTGCCTTCCACCTTGACGTTTCTACCTGCTTCCATAGACAAAACACGAATACGTTCGTGCAGTTCTTGTCTATCCCCGCCCGCTTTTACACATTCCATCATAATATTTTCCGTCGCCATAAACGGCAATTCCGCACGGATATGCTTTGCAATCACTTTATCGTATACGACGAGATTTTCCGCTACGTTCATATAGATATTGAGTATCGCATCCACCGCCAAAAACGCCTGTGCATTGACGATACGGCGGTTTGCCGAGTCGTCGAGTGTTCTTTCAAACCATTGCGTGGAAGAAGTGATTGCGCTGTTCATAGGAAGCGATATCACGTAGCGAGCAAGTCCGCCGATACGCTCGGAGCGCATAGGATTGCGCTTATACGCCATTGCTGACGACCCGATTTGATTTTTTCCAAACGGTTCTTCGATTTCTTTCATATTTTGCAACAATCGGATATCGTTGGAAAATTTATACGCGCTTTGCGCTACCTGCGAAAGTACGCATAAAATATTATAATCGAGTTTTCTCGGATACGTTTGCCCCGTAACGCCGTACACTTTATTATATCCCATTTTTTGCACGACTTTTTCTTGCAGTTTTTTGACCTTTTCTTCGTCGCCGCCAAACAGCTCCATAAAGCTTGCCTGCGTACCCGTCGTGCCTTTTACACCGCGAAGCTTGATAGAATTTTTCGCGTGCATAAGGTTTTCATAGTCCATAGAAAGGTCTTGAAGCCAAAGCGTAGCGCGTTTGCCAACCGTCGTGAGCTGTGCGGGCTGTAAATGCGTAAAGCCAAGCGTAGGCATATCTTTATACGCAAGCGCAAACTTTTTGAGCTTGTCCATTACGTTGACGAGCTTGTTTATCACAATATCCAACGCTTCGTCGATCATAATCGCTTCCGCGTTGCAATCCACAAAACAGCTCGTTGCACCAAGGTGGATAATGGGCATTGCTTTTTTTGCGTATGCGCCGTAGGCTTTTACGTGCGCCATTACGTCGTGGCGAACTTCTTTTTCAAACTGTGCCGCAAGCTCGTAGTCGATATCTTCGGCGTATTTTTTCAGCTCGTCTACTTGCTCCCTCGTGATATTTAAGCCCAGCTCCATTTCCGATTCCGCAAGCGCAATCCAAAGCTTTCTCCAAAGCTTGAAACGCTTTTCGTCGGAAAACGCCCGTTGCATTTCTTTGCTTGCATAACGGGTGGTAAGCGGATTGATATAGATAGAATTATCCGTCATAGCCTACCTCACGCCTTTTGCGGCTCTTCGTACGTTTGTCCAAACGTTTCCGCCGTTACGCTTTTCATTTTTTTCTCTTCAAAAGGACGATCGCTCCAATCCGTTTTTACGTTTGCAATCTCGTCCACCGTTTCCATGCCTTCAATCACTTTCCCAAACGCGGCATACTGCCCGTCGAGATAATCCGCGTCTTCGTGCATAACGAAAAACTGCGAGCCTGCGGAATCGGGATGTTGCGCACGCGCCATGGACAAAACGCCGCGCACGTGCGCGATATCGTTTTGTTTAAATCCGTTGGACGAAAATTCGCCTTTAATATGATATCCGGGTCCGCCCGTACCCCTGCCGTCAGGGTCGCCACCTTGGATCATAAAACCCGCGATCACGCGGTGGAAAATAAGTCCGTTATAAAAACCTTTTTGCACGAGCGATAAAAAGTTGTTTACGGTGTTAGGGGCTTTGTCTGGATAAAGCTCCGCTTTAAACGTTTTGCCGTTTGCCATTTCAAACGTAATAATAGGATTTTGCATAGTTCTCTCCTTTATTCTTCATATTTTTCAACAATAACGCCTGCTTCGTCGAATAGTTGCATAGAAAATTCGTCGGGGTAGCCTTCTTTATACACAACCCGCACAATCCCCGCGTTAATAATCATTTTCGCGCAAATCACGCAGGGCTGGTGCGTGCAATATAGCGTTGCTCCGCTGATATTGATCCCGCATTTCGCCGCTTGGATAATGGCGTTTTGCTCCGCGTGAACGGCAAAACAAAGCTCGTGTTTCGTACCGCTTGGAATATTCAGTTTTCGGCGCAAACATTCGCCCTTTTCTTCACAACTTTTTATCCCCGACGGCGCGCCGTTATAGCCCGTCGTCATGACACGCTTATCTTTGACGATCACCGCGCCTACGTGGCGGTTTTGTTGATAACAGCTCGACCACTTAGCGACCGTTTCCGTAAGTTCCATAAAACGGCGATCCCATCTATCCATTTTTGCCATGCATTCTTCCTCCGTGTAACGTTATCCATTATTGATTATATCACATTTTTTTGTGAAAATCAATGTTTTGAACGCTTTTTTTGAGTGAACTTTACACCCTATAAAATTTTTTGGAAGAATTTTCCCGTTTTTTGTTTGACGGGCGTGAAAATGCGTTTATAATAAATGCGTATAAAAAAAATTATTCGCCCTATCGGCGTAAAATCATCGGAGGATATCTTATGAACATTAAACCTTTATTCGACAAAGTCGTCGTGGAAAGCGTGAACGTAGAAGAAAAAACGAAAAGCGGTTTCTTTCTCCCTTCGTCCGCTCAGGAAAAGCCCCAAACCTGCCAAGTCGTTGCGGTTGGCCCTGGCGGGGTTATCGACGGAAAAGAAATTATTATGCAAGTGAAAGTTGGCGACAAAGTGCTTTGCGCGAACTATGCTGGCTCTAATTTTAAAGTGGACGGCAAAGAATTCACGATTATCAAACAAAGCGACATTCTCGCGATCGTGGAAGACTGATATATTTATCTAAGGAGATCAAAGAAAAATGGCTAAACAGATTAAATACGGTGAAAATGCAAGAAAAGCCCTTGAAACGGGCGTAAACGTACTCGCGGATACGGTGAAAATCACGCTCGGTCCTAAAGGTAGAAACGTGGTGCTCGATAGAAAATTCGGTGCGCCCCTTATCACCAACGACGGTGTGACGATCGCAAAAGAAATCGAACTTGGCGATCCGTTTGAAAATATGGGCGCACAACTCGTTAAAGAAGTTTCCACCAAAACCAACGACGTGGCGGGCGACGGCACGACGACCGCCGTTGTTTTGGCGCAAGCGATTGTACGCGAAGGGCTTAAAAACCTTGCAGCCGGAGCAAATCCCATCATCTTGAAAGACGGCATCAAAAAGGCGGTTGACGCTACCGTAGCCCACCTTAAAAATATTTCCAAAGCGGTTGAAAGCAACAAAGCGATTGAACAAACCGCTTCCATTTCCGCAGGAAGCGCGGAAGTTGGCGCATTGATTGCAAAAGCAATGGAAATCGTAGGCAAAGACGGCGTTATTACCGTTGAAGAAGGTAAATCGATGAATACCGAACTCAATACTGTAGAAGGTATGCAGTTCGACCGTGGCTATGCGTCCGCTTATATGGTAACCAACACGGACAAGATGGAAGCCGTGCTTGAAAATCCCTATATCCTCATCACGGATAAGAAAATTTCCAGCTTACAGGAAATTTTGCCCGTTATCGAACCCCTTGCGCAACAGGGCGCAAAACTTTTGATTATCGCAGAAGACGTGGAAGGCGACGCTCTCGCGGCTTTGATTGTGAATAAGTTAAAAGGCGTATTTAACTCCGTTGCAGTAAAAGCTCCCGGGTTTGGCGACAGAAGAAAGGAAATGCTCCGCGATATCGCTGTTTTGACGGGCGGTGAAGTAATTTCCACCGATTTGGGACTTGACTTCAAAGACGTAACGTTGAATATGCTTGGTAGAGCAGCTACCGTACGCGTTGACAAAGAAAACACCACTATCGTTGGCGGTGCAGGCGATGCAGAAGCGATTAAAGACCGCATTTCCTCTATCAAATCGCAAATCGCGGAAACGAAATCTGATTACGACAGAGAAAAATTGCAAGAACGCTTGGCGAAGCTTGCAGGCGGCGTAGCGGTAATCAGCGTAGGCGCGGCTACAGAAGTAGAAATGAAAGAGAAGAAGCTCCGTATCGACGACGCTTTGGCGGCAACGCGTGCAGCGGTAGAAGAAGGTTACGTTCCCGGTGGCGGCAGCGCACTCCTCTCCTCCGTTTCCGTTGTGAAGAAGCTTGTTGCTTCTTTAAGCGGCGATGAAAAAACGGGTGCGGCAATCGTTTTGAAAGCCTTAGAAGAACCTATCCGTCAAATTGCGAAAAACGCAGGCTTGGACGGCTCGGTTATCGTAGATAAAGTCTTGACTAAGAACGAAGAAGGCTTTGGCTTCGACGCCCTCAACAATCAATATTGCAATATGGTTGAAAGCGGTATTATCGACCCGACGAAAGTTACTCGTTCCGTATTGCAGAATGCGGCGTCGGTTGCAGCCACGCTGCTGACCACGGAAAGCATCGTAACCGACATCCCCACCCCTCCTGTTGCTCCTGCACCCGGCGGAGATATGGGCGGCATGTATTAATCCCATAGAAACTGAAAGGACCGTTTTGCAACGGTCCTTTTCTTTTTACATCATACTCTCTAAAATCAGCTTGTCCGCGACCAAAGCGATAAATTCACTGTTGGTAGGCTTTTCCGTGCCAAGATATACTCTCGTGCCAAAGATTGCGTTAATTGCATCCACCCTGCCACGGTTCCAAGCCACTTCAATTGCGTGTCGAATGGCTCGCTCGACCTTGCTTGAAGTCGTTTTATAGACCTCTGCAACGTATGGATATAATTCCTTCGTAACCCCGTTGATTACGTAAGGCCGTTCCACCGTGAGCTTAATCGCCTCACGTAAATAGCTGTATCCTTTGATATGAGGTGGAATTCCAATGGAAATAAAGATATCGCTGATTTTCTCTTCAATGGACATTGCTTTGCGGTGCTTTGTGCTGTAGTGGTTTCCCTCGTTCTTAGGCTCCTTATGTAAAAGCTCGCCGATACGCTCTAACGCAACCTCGACGCCGAAGGGTTTAACGAGAAAATAATGCGCACCCAGCGACAACGCCTTTTCAATAAGCGCATCGTTCGCAATCCCAAGCGCCAAAACCTTAGTGTCCGGCCAGGTCTTTTTAACGGTCTGTATCACCGAAGTACCATCCATTCCCTGCAGAAACATGCCCGTAATTACTAAGTCGGGCTTTTCCCTTAAGATCTGTCGAATCTCTTCTTCGCCGTCTTCCCCTGCATACACAAGACGATAATCATCGTGCTTTTCCAACTCGTCTTTTAATTGACTTAATACAGCCCTGTTATTTTCCAACAAAATAATACTTTTAACTCGCATAATGCGCTCCTCAAAAAAATGTATTCCGCCACGATCCGCGACGGTAAGTATATTATACTACAAAATTTTTCTTTCGTAAAGTATTATTTTACAATATTTTAAAAATTGTTGTTAAATATTCTTGTATTATTTTACAATATCCTGTCGAAAAATGACGAAAACGCTAAAAAAGACGGAAACGCCCCGATTTTTGAAGATCGGAGCGTCTTATTTTTTCGCTTTATTTTATTGACTAATTTCATCAACGTATTCGTCGTAAGATACTTGACGGTCGTACACTTTCGTATCTTTGATTTCAATAATACGGTTGCAGACGGTATTCATCAGCTCTTGGTCGTGAGAGGTCAAAAACATACAGCCTTTGTAGGC
>JAZOPU010000098.1:0-21368 GCA_045655705.1 Candidatus Scatosoma sp. | reverse complement strand
TTTTTTATTTTTTTCGTTCTCTTTTCGTTGCAAATAGTAAAAAAAAATGATAAGATAATATTGTATCAAATAATTCGATTGATAACCACTTTAAAATGCATTTTTTTGAGGAGAAAAATTTTATGTCTTACGTAGAAAGAGTTCTTGAAGATCTCAAAACCCGCAACCCCGGTGAAAAAGAATTTCACCAAGCCGCAACCGAAATTCTCATGACCTTGGAGCCTGTTATCAACGCGCACCCTGAATATGAGAAAGCCGCGCTTTTGGAACGGTTTACCGAACCTGAACGCACCATCTTATTCCGTGTGCCTTGGGTAGACGACAACGGCAACGTACGCGTGAACAAAGGTTACCGTGTGCAATTCAACAGCGCAATCGGACCTTATAAGGGCGGACTTCGTTTCCACCCTTCCGTAAACCTTTCCGTTATCAAATTCCTTGGGCTTGAACAAATCTTGAAAAATAGCTTGACAGGTCTTCCTATCGGCGGTGGTAAGGGTGGTTCTGACTTCGACCCCAAAGGCAAATCCAACAGAGAAATCATGGCGTTTTGCCAAAGCTTTATGACGGAGCTTTACCGTCATATCGGTGCGGACACCGACGTTCCTGCGGGCGATATCGGCGTAGGCGCGCGTGAAGTTGGATATCTTTTCGGTCAATACAAGAGAATTCGCGACGAACACGTGGGCGTTTTGACAGGTCGCGGACTCTCCTATGGTGGCTCGCTTATCCGTAAAGAAGCAACGGGTTACGGACTTATCTATATGACCGCGGAAGCAATGAAAGAACGCGGAGATTCCTTTAAAGACAAAGTAACCGTAATTTCCGGTAGCGGAAACGTTGCCATCTACGCTTGCGAAAAAGCGCAAGAATTGGGTGCAAAGGTTGTTGCTATGTACGACTCCAACGGTTATATCTACGATCCGAACGGTATTCAGCTTGCCGTTGTGAAACAAATCAAAGAAGTAGAACGCGCGCGTATTAAAGAATATGCCGCAAGAGTACCCGGCTCGAAATATGTTGAAGGTTGCAAAGGCATTTGGACGATCCCCTGCGACGTTGCACTCCCTTGCGCAACGCAAAACGAAATCGACGCGGAATCCGCAGCGGCGCTTGTGAAAAACGGTGTTAAGTACGTGGGCGAAGGCGCGAATATGCCTTCCACGCTCGAAGCGATCGCAACCTTCCAAAACGCAAAAGGCGTGGTGTTCCTTCCCGCAAAAGCGGCAAATGCAGGCGGTGTTGCTACTTCCGCTTTGGAAATGGCGCAATCTTCGGGCAGACTGTTCTGGGCAGCAGAAGAAGTAGACGCGAAGCTCAAAACGATTATGGTGAACATTTATCATAACATTGACAACGCGGCGAAGAAATACGGCTTTGAGGGCAACTACGTAATGGGTGCGAACATTGCGGGCTTTGAAAAAGTGGCGGAAGCAATGATGGCGCACGGTATTGTATAATTAAAAATAACATAAAAATTCGAGCAGGTATGCATTTCAACGCATACCTGCTCGTTTATTTTAATAAAAAGTTGCAAGTTGTTCCTTAGGCGGTTCCCCTATTATCACGCGCTCGGCAACGAGCACGGGTCCTTTCCCTTTATAAATGCGGTGTTTTTGAAACTGCACGGTTGCCGTGATACTAATCCAATCGCGCGTTTGCAAATCCATAGCTTGGGGCAATACGCAAGCAAGCCCGCAATATTGTATATCCGCTTCGCAACAGGTCATCACGTGTCGCCCCACCACGATATCTTGCGGGGACAGGCGTTTATCCGTGGCAACCAAGCCTTTAAATTTTACTTTCTTGCCGATATACGCCTCTAAATTTTCCGTCAAATCGCGATAGAAAAAGGCGTAGTCTTTATCTTCGATTGTGATTATAGGAGCGTTTATATCGAAAGGCAACGGGTCTTCGATATCGTCGAAGTCCGCTTTTCCGTCCGCGTGTTCATATACGATATCACAGCGTCGAGAAATGGCACGCACGATTTTATGGAATTCCATTTTATCCATCGTATCGTTGAAACGGTTGAACACGACGAGTTGTGCGTTTTCGATTTTATCGAACGTGAATTGTCGCATATTTGCATTATAATTCAAAAACGTATTTGAATCGAAAAAGGTCATAACCTGGTTAATCATCCAGCCTTCGGGCATTGCCGAAAACAAATCGTCGAGCATCCAAGTACCGTTATATTCTACCACAACCCGTTCTGCGCCACATTCTAATTGTAAATTTTTTAAATATTCTTCGTTTAACTGCTCTTTATCTTCTAAAACGACGAGTTGCACGTTTTCTGCATCGGCAAATTTAATCGTCTCGTATTCTTCTTCGCCTTCTTCGCATACAAGCAGCAAGGTTTTTTCCCCCGAAGAAAAACGGGGGTCTTCCATGGTTTCTTGAATAAATTTCGTCTTGCCCGATTCTAAAAAGCCTAAAAACAAATATACGGGCGTTTCCTTGGGTAATTTTTGCATAGCCATATTTTATACCTTAAACAACGCTTCTAATTTTTCTTCGTCAAGCTTGCACCCGATCACGCAAAGCCGTCCCGTTACGCTTGCACTCCCTTCTCTAACTTCTATCTCGCCAGGTACGTAATCAAAATGCAACCACGCGTTTTCACCTGCTACGATACCCTTTGCACGCAACACCGTGCCGTAGGTTTCTTCCGATTGTAACTCGCAAAGCATTTGTTGAAGCTCCGCTTTCGTATACTTTCTCGGCGTTTCTTTCCCCCAGCTTGTGAACACTTCGTCGGCGTGGTGGTGATGGTGGTGATGTTCGTGCTCGTGTTCGTGGTGGTGATGACAACAACAATCAGGATCGTGACACTCTTCTTCGTGGCGGTGGTGATGTTCGTGCTCGTGGTGATGCATTTCTTCCGCCAAGCGATCCAGCTCCGCTTGCAAACTATCTTTTTTCTCCATAGCGTTGAGAATTGCCTTGCCGTCCAACGTATCCCAAGGAGCGGTAACGATATTCGCCGTAGGATTTTTTTCTTTTAAAAGTGCAACCGCCGTTGCAAGTTTTTCTTCGCTTGCCTTATCCGTATGCGAAAGAAGAATACAGCTTGCATTCTCCACTTGATCGCCGAAAAATTCGCCGAAGTTTTTCATATACATTTTACATTTTGACGCGTCCACAACCGTGCAAAATGCATTCAAAACAGCGTTTTCCAAGTTCGCGTTTGCCACGGCTTTGATTACGTCGGAAAGTTTCCCCACCCCCGACGGCTCAATAATAATGCGCTCGGGAGAATATTGCATTTGTACCTTTAAAAGCGCTTTGGAAAAATCGCCCACGAGCGAACAGCAAATACAACCCGAATTCATTTCCGTTACGTTGATACCCGCGTCCTGCAAAAATCCACCATCAATACCGATTTCGCCAAACTCGTTTTCAATCAGCACGACCTTTTCGCCCGCATACGCTTCTTTGATAAGTTTTTTAATCAGCGTGGTTTTCCCTGCGCCTAAAAATCCTGAAAAAATATCTATTTTCGTCATTCGTTTCACCTCGTTTTTATTAAAAAGCCCAATTTCCGTCTTTAAATATTTGTATGCGTTCGCCCGTTTTCGTAACGCCCCAAACGCAAGTATCTTTCGCGCCGATCATAAAATCTACGTGAATCATACTATCGTTAATACCACGTTTTTTACATTCGTCGTCGGTGAGTTTCTCATACCCTTTCAAACACTCGTTAAAGCCGTGCCCAAGCGCCAAATGACAGCTTGCGTTTTCGTCGAAAAGGGTGTTATAATACAAAATACCGCTACGGCTGATTGGAGAATCGTAGGGAATGAGCGCACACTCGCCGAGCATTCCCGCGCCTTCGTCCATGGATACCATTTTTTTGAGCAACTGCTCGCCTTTTTCCGCTTTGACTTCTACAACCCTGCCATTTTCAAACCGCAAAGAGAAATTTTCGATAAGCTCGCCCATATACGAAAGCGGTTTTGTGGAATAGACAATCCCTTCCGCACAGCCTGCTTTTGGAGAAGTGAACACTTCTTCGGTGGGGATATTGGGATTGAATTTTCTACCTTGCAAGGTCTTTTCCTGTCCGCCTGCAAACAAGCCGTCTGGATTTAACCCCACTTTTAAATTCGTGCCGTTTGCACTTGTATATTCGAGATGTTCAAGCCCCAAACCATTGAGATATGCACAGCGGTTATGGATATCCGCGTTATGCTCTTTCCAATCTTTCACGGGGTTTTTGCCGTCCGCGCGGGACGCGCTTAAAATCGCGTTCCACATTTCTTCCACCGCCTTTTTCTCGGAAAGATTAGGAAATACTTTTTTCGCCCAAGCCTTGCCGGGGACTGCCGCGATACACCATTGATGACGGTTTTCCATTGCCAAACGGAAAGGCTTGACTTGCGGGAAAATCGCACGGCGCGCCGCGCTCATTTTTTCTTGGTCTACGCCGTTCATGCCGTCGGGATCTTCCGATTCGATAAACAAACGGCAGGAATAGTTTTGCGCTTTAAACTCCCACTTGGCCTTTACCCAAGGTTTCATCTTAGAAAGGGATTCGAGCGTTCTATAATTTGCGGAGAGTTTTTCCACGGGTTGGTGACTCCATTCCACGTATACTTCGCTTGCGCCCGCTTTATAACATTCTTCAACCACCATTGTAACAAACTCCGGCTGATCAAGCCCCGCCGCGATAAACACAGTTTGTCCTTTCTTCACGTTTAAGCCAACCTTAGCAATCAACGTTGCGTATTTTTTTAATTGCGTTTTTGTCATGATTTTACTCCTAAAAACTCTTTCGGCGCAAATAATCGCCTTTTTTCAGTGTGTACGGACAGTTGATCGTATAAATTTCCTGCACGCGCTTACAATCGTCCGCAATTTCGCCCTTGCTATCCCAAGCCTGTTCAACAGTGAACGTTTTTCCAAAATTATCGTCAGGGGAAAGCACTTCCAGCGTATCGCCCACTTTAAAGCGGTTGCGCATTTCCACTTTCGCCCGTCCGTTTTCACCTTCTATAACGTCGGCAATATACGTGTAGTCGCCTTTGGATTGACTGTCTTGATAGTTGACCGTTTGCTTGTTTTCCCCGTCCGCATACGCTTTCGTGTAATCCCTATGCTGTACGGCGAGCAACTCCTTTTCGCTAATCTCCCTATCCCCGCCGTCCATGGCTCGGCGGTAGGCATTGATGACCGTAGCAAGATAATACCCGCTCTTCATTCTTCCTTCGATCTTGAACGAGCTTACACCCGCGTTTTGCATATCGTCTATGCGGGAAAGCATATTCAAGTCTTTACTGTTAAAAATATACGTACCCTTGCCGTCTTCTTCAACAGGCAACCACTCGGATTTACCGTTTGTGGCGTTCAATGCGCGCACTTCGTATTTCCAACGGCAGGATTGCACGCACGCACCGCGGTTTGACTGTCTACCGTCTAAATAATCAGACAAAAGACATCTACCGCTATACGATATGCACATTGCGCCGTGCACGAACGCTTCCAATTCCATTTCAGGCACGAAGCCGTGTATTTCGCCAATCTCGGCAAGTGAAAGCTCGCGGGCAAGCACCACGCGCGACGCGCCCTGTTCCTGCCAAAATTTAACCGCGTATTTATTCGTTGTGTTTGCTTGTGTGGAAATATGCAACGAAAGCTTGGGCGCGGTCTTTTTCGCCACGTACAATACGCCTGCGTCGCTGACGATCACACCGTCCACTCCCATTTCCTGCAAGCTTTGGAAATAGTCTTTGATCTGTGCAAAATCGGCGTTTTTGGCATAGATATTTGAAGTGATATACACTTTCTTATCAAGCGCGTGCGCATAATCCACCGCGCTCTGCATTTCTTCGCTTGTGAAATTATCCGCAAACGTACGCAAAGAAAACTGCTTTCCGCCAAGATACACCGCATCTGCGCCAAAATGCAATGCCGTTTGTAATTTTGCAAAGTTACCCGCAGGAGCTAAAAGTTCCGTTTTCATTTTTCTTCCCCACCTTGATACACGGACAGCGCCACGCCGTCCCCGACGTTTAGCACCGAAGTGATAAAGTCTTTATCCTTTGTCAGCGTTTGCAAAAACGAACGTATTTTATCCACAATGGAATGACGTTTTTGCGGGGTAGGTTCTTCCCCGCTCACCCAACCGTATAATAAAACGTCGTCGGAGAAAAGTACCGCGCCCTTTTTCATAAGCCGTTTTAAATCGAACAAATATTTCTCATATTGCGCTTTCGGACCGTCTAAAAAAACGAAATCGAACGCGCCGTCCATCATCGACAATATTTCACCCGCATCGCCAAGATACGCCGTTACTCTATCCGCAACACCGAATTTTGCAAAGTTTTCTCTTGCTTCTAAATACCGCTGTTCTTCTAACTCTATCGTTGTGAGTTTTGCGTTGGGCAACGCTTTGAGCATTGCCACACCCGAAAGCCCTACCGCCGTGCCAATCTCTAAAATGCGCAAAGGGTTACGCATTTGAAGTGTAAGCAAAAGCAGTTGCAAGGTTTCGTCGTCCGCGACGGGTATTCCCCGCAACAAAGCATCGCTACGCGCCGAAAAAAGACTTTCGGATATATGCAGTTGTACGAGTGAAGAAGTGTATTTCATTCTTTCTTCCTTTGCAAAAAAATTTTATACTTCCAACACGGAAACGACAACGAGCGGAGATTGTTTGGTCTTTTTATAGAAATAATTTTTTAAGGCTTTTTGCACAAAACGGGAAAGCTCCGCTTTCGTTCCGTTTTCATAATCATAATTTTCCACCGCACGTTGAATTACCTGTCGAATTTCCGCGTCGGTGTCCGCGTTTTCCGCGTCCATACAACCGTGCATTTCCACGGCAATTTCGCCCACCACGTAGTTCCCGCTCGTCGCAAGCGCAACGGCGCAAACGCCGTCGGCAGACATTTTCAATCTGTCTTTCATAACTTCGCTCGTGCCGTAATCTTCCACGCCGTCGCCGTCGATAAGGCGCGTGCCCGAAGGTACGTTTTCACCAAAACGCATTTCGTTTTGCGTAAGCTCCACACAGTTCCCCACTTCCGTAATTAAAATGTTCCGCTCGGGCATACCCAGTGCTTGCGCAAGCTGTGCATGCCGTTTTAAGTGGCGGTATTCCCCGTGCACGGGAATGAAGAATTTCGGGTTTAACAACGAGTGCAAGATTTTGTGTTCTTCTTGACATGCGTGCCCGGAAACGTGGATTTTTTCCAAGCTTTCATACACCACGCGCGCGCCTTTTTTATAAAGGTTATTGATCACGCGATAAATCATTTTCTCGTTCCCTGGAATAGGATTTGCGGAAATGATAATCGTGTCGTTTTCGCCCACGGTTACTTTATTAAAATCCCCCGAAGCCATACGCGTGAGCGCGCTCATCGGTTCACCCTGCGAACCCGTCGATACAATCAAAAGCTCGCCGTCGAACAGGTTTTTCGTTTTTTCCACGTCAATCAGCACGCCTTCGGGGATTTTTAATTCCCCGATCTTCACCGCCGCGTCTACCACCTTGAACATACTGCGCCCCGAAAGCGCCACTTTTCTTCGATACTTGACAGCCAAATCAATAATTTGTTGCAAGCGGTGTACGTTGGACGCAAAGGTGGCGATAATTAGCCTTCTTGTCATATTTTCCGAAAAAAGGTGATCGAGCGTTGTGCCAACGACCGTTTCACTCATGGTATACCCTGCGCGTTCGATATTTGTCGATTCGCCCATATATAAAAGCACACCTTCTTTTCCGATCTCGGCAATACGCTTAAAATCAATGGGTTCACCCGCTACGGGCGTAAGGTCGATTTTGAAATCACCGCTATGATAAATAAGCCCGTTGGGCGTTCGGATCGCCAAGGCACAAGCACCTGAAATGGAATGGTTTACGTTGATAAACTCCACTTGGAACGCCCCCAGCGCAATCTTTTCACCCGGTTCAACCACGCGTTGGAGCACGTTTTGGATATGGTGCTCTTGCAATTTATTATCCGTGAGCATAAGTGTGAGTTTCGTGCCGTAAATGGGCGTGTACTCGTTGAGTTCTTTCATAAGATAAGGCACACCGCCGATATGGTCTTCGTGACCGTGCGTGAGAATGACGGCGCGAACCTTGTCTTTATTTTGTGCAAGATAGGTGGTGTCGGGCACAACGGAATCAATCCCCGGCATATCTTCGCCGTTGGGAAAGGTCAAGCCCGCGTCCACAACGATAATATCGTTGCCGTATTCTATCGCCGTGATGTTTTTTCCGATCTCGCCCACGCCCCCAAGGAAGATGATCTTGACAGGCTTTTGTTTTTTACCCGTTTTTCTTTCTTTGGGCTTGTCCGCCGTTTGCATTTTTACGGGAGTAGGTTGTTTGCGTTTGGGCTTGTCTTCCGTTTTGGGCGGGAAATAGGTCAAGCCTGTATCAAACGCCGTGCCTTTGGGATTTTTTTTCGCACCACGAGATTTTTTCGTGGTGGATTTCACTTGTATTACTTTGGATTCTTGTTTTTCTTTCTTTTCTTTCACTGATTCTTTATTTCTCCTTGGCGGGAACGCCCCGCCCATAAAATAGAGAGCCGAAAATATGCAATTATCAGCCCTCTTACTCTTTTATTTATATGTGGTTTCTTTGGTGATTTTAGCGGGGTTAGAAATTAAAATCGACTTTCTTTTCCAAGGATTTTTTGATATATCCCGCTTCCATTAACTTTTCGTCGCTTTCATAGCTGTATTCTTGCACGTAATCAACAGGCGCGAAACCCTCGGCTTTCTTCGCTTCAAGTTTTTCTGCCAATACGTTTACCAAACGAACGGCTTTTCTCGACGCCAAATCACTCGTGATCTTAACCATAAACGGCGTGTCTTCGTGCGCCTTTTGATCGCCCACGTTCTTTTGGTGATAGGTGGCTATCGGCAAATCTTCCGCTTCGGGATCGAGCGCCAAAAGAAGGCACAGCGTTTTACCGCGAATAAGCATTTTAGCAACCGTGTTTCTACCAAAGTTAAATCTATCGCCGTTCCAGCTGACGTTTGAATTAAGACGATCATACGAAGTTAAAGCGTTCTTGATATCGCTATAATACTTCTTCACTTTATCCGCGCTTTGTTTCATCTTCGCCGTAAAGCTTCTGTTCAGGCGTTCCACAAGCGAGTCGCTTACGTCCACAAGTTGCGGTTCTTCTACTACGGCAATCTCTTCTGCCACGGCAAGTTCTTCCACGGTTTCTTGGGCGGGCTCTTCGACCGTTTCCACCGTTTCTTCTACGGGTGCATCTTGACAATTTGTGCATACCGTGCAAAGCTCGCTCGCCACGCCCTTTGCTATCGCCTGTACGCCTTCTTCGTCCACAACGAATTCGTATGTAGGCTGTTTATTTTCTTTTTCGTTTAATTTTTCTTCTACGATTTTCGCAATACGTTCATAATCCGTTTCGGGCACTTCTACGGGCACAACCGTGCTTGCAACTATTGTTTGGATACGGCCGTAGTCCGTTTCCGCAGCCGTCGGGAGTTGAATTTTCTCCGCTACCTTTTCCGCAAGCAAATCATAGTCGATTGCAGGAGCTTGGGGAACGGGGATTTGCAATTTATCCGCGATCTTTTGCGCAAGCGCGTCCATATCCAGCGCCTCAAACGCTTTTTCTACCGCCGACGTTACCGTCGCGTTAAGCGTTTCTTCGCTCACTTGCACTTGTACTTTTTCCGCCGCTTTGATAAACGCTTCGTCGATACGACGATAGTTTACCTTTTCGGGGTACGGCAAGGACTCAACGACTTTTTCTGCCGTGCCATAGGCAATTTTATCATAATCGACTTTTGCAATCAATTCTTCGGGGTCTTTTTCTGTGGGAAGAACAATCTCGCCAAGAAGATCCAAAACCTTATCGCCCACTTCGTCTACGATACGGTTATAATCCACGTTCTCCGCAACGGGAATAGCGTTTACCGCTTCTAATACTTGACGGCTGTGTTCTCCAACACACTCTTCCATTGTCACTTTAAAATCGTTTGCTTCTAATTCGGCAAGCTTTTCTTGGAGTGCATTGAGTGCCCCGTCGATTTGTTCGAGCATAGAAAGCTTTGCGCTCGCGTCGTCTAAACGCGCAATCACTTCACTTTGAATAAGCGTGGTAAGACCGTCGTAGATTGCTTGTTGCTGTACGTAGCTATACTTAATTTCGCCAACAGCTTCTTCGAGCGCGGGTAAAGCTTCGTCCACGTGCGCTTTCACGGAAGTGGAAACGCTTTCTTGCACTTCATCAAGCTTGGCAATAACTTCCGCCACTACGTCTTTAATCGTTTTTTGCGTTTGCTCCAAAGCCCCAACTTTTTCGTCCATAGCATTGAGGCGCGCGCCTACTTCTTCGGTAAGCATTCTTGCCAAACCGTCGTAAATGGTTTGGTTTTGCTTGTAGCTATAACGGATCTCTTGCGAAATCGCTTGCGACGATTTATCTTTATCGTTTTTGATCTCTTGATACAAAGACCCGAGCTGAACCGACGAATATTTCATTTCGCCCATAAGCTCACTCTTCATTTTTTGCAAGTCGTAGGAGATCCAACTATACAAAGCGTCGATTTTGGAAGTGTCCATTTGTTTTTTATCCGCCATATTTCACCTCAATTCTTTGCCTTTTTTCTCAAAAAAAGTTAGAATACTGCTTTTACTACTTACCATTATACCATATCCGTGCCTTGCGGTCAAGAGTTTTAAGGAAATTTCTTGCATTATTTTGCTTAAAAAATTTTTTCAACGCGGGTATGGTTACCTTATTTTTCGTTTTTCGACGATTTTCGCCCGCCTACGTAGGCGGGCGAAAAAGCTTTTATTTTCTATTTTGTTCCGCTTTGCGCTGACAAAGCTTTACGATTTCCACGATTGGAATAATACATGCGCCGATTACGATCGCGATTGCGTATTCCATAAGGCTTACGGCTTCAAATCCAAACGCTTCTGCAAGGAAAGGTATTTCACAAACGAGCGTCGTGGCAATCAGCGAGCCAAGACCTGCGATAAGCAACGTTTTGTTATGCGTTTTTAAGCTAAACAAGCTCTTACGTTGTGAACGCATATTAAAGCTGTGGAAAATTTCTGCCATCGACATCGTTAAAAACGCCATCGTCATGCCGTGTGCGCTATTTGCAATCGTCCATTCCCCTTCCGCAATAAAATGACCAAGGAAATAGGAAAGAAGAGTTAAAATGGATACGATAATACCTTGATAGAGAATATCCGCGCCCATTCCTTCGGCAAAAATGCCTGCTTTGGAGCTTCGGGGTTTGCGTTTCATAACGTCCGGTTCGGATTTTTCCATACCAAGCGCCAACGCGGGAAAACAGTCGGTAACAAGGTTAATCCAAAGCAAATGCACGGGTTTGAGAATGGTAAAACCAAGGAGCGTGGACACGAAAATCGCAATTACTTCACTCATATTCGATGCGAGCAAGAATTGTATAGCCTTACGGATATTATCGTAAATTCTTCTGCCTTCTTCTACCGCGCCCACAATCGTGGCGAAATTGTCGTCGGTAAGGACCATATCCGCAACGTTTTTGGTTACGTCCGTACCCGTGATACCCATACCCACGCCTATATCCGCGGACTTGATAGAGGGTGCGTCGTTCACGCCGTCGCCCGTCATTGCCGTAACGTAGCCCGCGCCTTTCCATGCGTTTACGATACGCGTTTTATGTTCGGGTTGTACGCGCGCATACACGCCGATATTCATAAATTCTTTTTGGAACGTGTCTTCGTCCATTTCGTCGAGTTGCGCACCCGTGATTGCGCGGATACCTTCTTCCAAAATGCCAAGTTCTTTGGCAATCGCCACCGCCGTGTCCACGTGGTCGCCCGTGATCATAATCGGACGAATACCCGCTTCTCGACATTGAGAAATCGCGTCTTTTACTTCGGGGCGAACGGGGTCTATCATACCGCAAAGCCCTACAAAACAAAGAGACGTTTCCAACGTTTCGCTTTCTAACTCGTCGGGTTTTTCTTCCCAAACACGCTCCGCGAGCGCAAGCACGCGCAACGCTTTATCCGCCATTGCCTTATTCGCCGCAAGAATTTCTTCTTTATACGCTTTCGTCATTTTCACGGCTTTGCCGTCTTTTAAATAGTGGGTACATCTATCCACCACCACGTCGGGTGCACCCTTCGTGTATTGCACGACGTCTTTTTCACGTGCGTGCAAGGTAGACATCATTTTTCGACCCGAATCGAAAGGCAATTCGCCAACGCGGGGAAGCGTATTTTTTAAATCGTATTTAGGCATATCCAGCTTTTGCGCCCAAGCCACGAGCGCGGCTTCCGTCGGTTCGCCCGTCACCGTGCCTTCGCGGTCAAGCTCCGCATCCGAACAAAGTGCCATCGCACTCGCGATATATTTTTCGTCTTCGCCAAAGCTTTCGACAACGGTCATTTTATTTTGCGTAAGCGTACCCGTTTTATCCGAGCAAATAATTTGTGCGCAACCAAGCGTTTCCACTGCGGTAAGCTTACGAATGATCGCGTTGCGCTTGGACATATTCGTAACACCGATAGAAAGCACCACCGTAACCACCGCCGCAAGCCCTTCGGGGATTGCAGCAACGGCAAGCGACACGGCTACCATAAACGACGGCAATATCGTTTGCTCGAAGCTGAAATTACCCGCACGGATAAGTTGCACGGCAAACACCACACCACAAATACCAAGCACGAGCCACGTGAGTATTCTCGAAAGCTGACCAAGCTTGATTTGCAAAGGCGTTTTACCTTCTTGCGCTTGCGCGAGTGCGCCTGCAATCTTGCCCATTTCCGTGTCCATACCCGTCGCCGTTACCACCGCAACGCCACGACCGTACACCACGGTACTGCCCATGTAAACCATATTTTTTCTATCGCCCAAAGGTACGTCTTTTGCCGAACCGAGCGTGATTTTTTCGTCCGTTTTCGTTACGGGAACGGATTCGCCAGTGAGCGCCGCTTCTTCGATTTTCAAGCTTGCGTTTTCAATAATACGCGCGTCGGCAGGAACGGCGTCGCCAGCTTCGAGCAATACGATATCCCCCACGACAAGCTCTTCGCTGGGTACGGACAAGACTTTCCCCTCCCGTAAGACCTTAGAAGTTGCCGCGGACATTTCCTGCAACGCTTCGATTGCCTTTTCCGCTTTACTTTCTTGCAATACGCCGAGCACTGCGTTGACGAGCACCACCGCCATAATGATAATCACGTCCGCAAAACCTTCGTTTTCGATCACCGCAAGCACACCGCTGATTGCCGCCGCTACGATTAAGATTATGATCATAGGATCGGCAAGCTGTTCAAAAAATCTACGAACGATTGATTTTTTCTTCGCCGCGGCAAGCTTGTTTCTGCCGTTTTCTTCCAGACGCTTTACCGCTTCTTGGGAAGTCAAGCCGTTTTCTTTGGAACTGCCCGTTGCTTGCAATACCGCGCTACTTTCTTCGCAATAATGTTTCATATTTCTCTCCTTTTTTGATATATAAAAAACCCCAAGTGCTGTACTTGGGGTTCGGTTACCTATCTTCCGCGTACAGCTTTTTTCTTTTGCCATACGCGAGTCTTGCGATAAAAACAAGCCAGCCCAAAGGCAGTGTTGTTGACTTGTTCGCGCCTTATGGCGCTCGCTACTCCCTCGCGGGATTACTTTCTAATTTTACCATAATTTTTCAATGCTGTCAAGCAAATGAAAGCATTTTATTCTTCTTCGTCGTCGGGCAAGTCTACGTTATGGTATACGTTTTGCACGTCGTCGAGATCTTCAAGCGCGTCGATCATTTTTTCAAACGTCGCTACTTTATCCGCGGGAAGTTCGATTTTGTTTTGGGGTATCATTGCCACTTCCGCTTGCACGAAACGGATTTTAGGCTCTTCTTCTTCGTTTCTGCGTCCTTTGGGTGCTGCCGCCATAAGTTCCGCGTTCTTATCTTCGAGATATTTACGAACGTCGGAGAACGCTTCGGGAGCAGTGAAAATTTCGTACACGTCGTCGCTTGTCACAACGTCGTCCGCACCCGCTTCCAGCGCGTATTCGGTCATAGTGTCTTCGTCAAGCTCTACCGTTCTTTCAACAACGATATAGCCTTTATTATCGAAATTATAAGAAACGCAACCCGTGTTGCCCATCGAACCGCCGTGCTTGCCCAAAATTGCGCGCACGTCGCCCGCCGTACGGTTGATATTATCCGTAAGCGTAACGATAATTACCGCCGAGCCTGCTACGCCATAGCCTTCGTAGGTGAGTTCTTTATAATCCGCACCGCTCAATTCACCTGCCGCTTTTTTGATACTGCGTTGAATGTTATCGTTGGGCATATTCGCCGCTTTTGCTTTGGCGATGATATCCGCAAGCTTACTGTTCGTTTCCGGATTAGGATTGCTCTTTGCCGCAACCGCGATTTCTCTTCCGATTTTAGTGAAAATTCTACCTTTCGCCGCGTCCGCCTTACCTTTCTTTGCTTGTATGTTGTGCCATTTGCTATGTCCTGACATATTATAACTCCTTTTTCAGTTGATACATTAAAATCCCTGCCGACACCGCCGCGTTTAAGCTTTCCTGCGTTTTCCGCATAGGAATTTTGACTGTGCATTGCGCCGCATTTTTCAGCGCGAGAGAAACGCCGTTCGCTTCGTTACCGATAACGAGCGCAAATTTGCTTGGCGGGTTGAAATCAAACACGTTTTCGCCTTGCATATCCGCAATCACAATCGGCGTGTCTTGTAAAATTGCAACGATTTCTTCGCGCGGGGCAATATACGGTTTGGTGAAAAATATCCCGCTCATACTCGCCCGCACGCTCTTGGGCGCATACGCGTCCGCACAATCGTCCGTGAGATATATCTCGTCATACCCAGCCGCATTCGCCGTGCGAATAATCGTACCCACGTTGCCAGGGTCCGCCACGCCGTCGAGAACGATACACGCGCCTTTGGGCGAAACAAGCTCGCGTTTTGGCAAACGCACTCGACAAATCACGCCTTGGGGCGTTTTTTCGTCGGACAAACAGCGCATAACCGCCTCGGAGACGACAACCGTTTTTTCTTGGGGAAAGACAATCGTTTGCGCGAGCGTTTCCGTGATAAAAACCCGCTCTATCAAAAGCTCGCTTTTTTCCACTTCTCGCGACATTTTAATGCCTTCCACCAAAAACGAGCCGTGCATTTTTCGTCCTTTTTTGTCTTTAAGGAGCGCGGTTTCTTTGATTAAGGGATTGTTTTTCGACGTGATAATCATTTCTTTAAAAATACGAAAAAGCCTTTTATGCAAAGGCTTTTTTGGCGATTAAAGCGCCGCTTTCGCTTTTTCAACGAGTGCCGTGAATGCAGGCGCGTCGTTTACCGCAATATCCGCAAGCACTTTTCTGTTGAGGTTAATACCCGCAACGGAAAGTCCGTGCATAAGTTTGCTATACGACATACCGTTTTGTCTTGCCGCTGCGTTGATACGAGCGATCCAAAGACGACGGAAATCTCTTTTACGAAGTCTTCTGCCAACGTAGGCATAGTTCAAAGATTTCATTACGGCTTCGCGAGCGATTCTATACGATTTGCTCTTGTTACCGAAATAGCCTTTTGCAAGTTTTAAAATTTTTCTACGCTTTTTAACCGCGTTTACTGCTCTTTTAATACGCATAATTTTTTATCTCCTTTCTTATTTCTTGTAGGGCATCATGCTCTTGACGGTGCTTTCCTGCGTGGAAGAAACGAGAGTCGTCTGACGCAAATTTCTCTTTCTCTTTCTGTTCTTGGTTTCCGCTTTATGGTTTTTACCGCTGTGGGAACGGTTTACTTTTCCCGAACCGGTAAGCCAAAAACGTTTTTTGGTGCTACTATGAGTTTTCTGTTTAGGCATATTTTTATCCTCCGAATTTTTTTCTTTTTTATAACGAGCTTAATAGCTTGTCCGCAGTTTTGATTATTTTGCAGGCGAAAGGATCATAAAGATGTTTCTGCCTTCCGTTTTGGGCGTTTTATCCATAACGGCTTTTCCGCCGAGCATTTCAAAGAAACGGTTCATAACGTCAAGCCCCATGGACGAGTGCGCCATTTGACGTCCGCGCATACGGATAGAAACTTTGACTTTGTTCCCATCGCCCAAAATTTCCAAGGTCTTTTTCGCTTTTACGTTCAAATCACCGATATCAATCGTCATCGAAAGATATATCTCTTTAAGCTCCACGATTTTTTGGTTTTTACGGTTTTCTTTTTCGCGCTTTGCTTGCTCGAATTTGAATTTACCGTAGTTCATAATTTTACAAACGGGCGGAACGGCGTTGGGGGAAATCTTTACAAGGTCAAGATTTTCTTCTTCTGCAAGGCGCAACGCTTCCATTGCGCTCATAATGCCAAGCTGTTCTCCACTTGCGGAAATTACTCTGATTTCTCTATCACGAATTTGTTCGTTGATCTGATGTTGGTCTTTGATGATCGTATACCTCTCGCAAAATAATAACGGGTCGCTTACAGCATAAGCAACCCGCAATAATCCCTTTGCATTTCGGAAAATTATTGAGCCGTACCGATCTTTACCGCACGGCGAGAAGGTTCACTTCTGCTTAAAGCCTTATTATCTTATCATAAAGCTTTACACTTGTCAAGCAAAAAATCGGTGTTTTTTGAAAAAAATTTATTTTTATTTATCCAGCTCGTTTTTGAAATAGTTAGCGATTTCCGCAAGGTATTTTGCAAGCGGAACAAGCAACGTTTTCGGCGTCTTTTTGGGCGCATACGCCACTTCTAAGGTAATATCCCCTTGATAATCCACTTCTTTGAGCGCGTCGATCACGTCCGCAAATTTCACGCTTTGCGTGAACGGTACTTGGTGATTGTCGTGTACGCCGTCAACGTCGTGCAAATGTATACACTCTACTCTCTTTCCAAGCGCTTTAATCATTTGCGCCGCGCTCGTATCTAAGCCCGCCATTTCCGCGTGCCCGATATCCACGCAAGCTACGAATACGTCGTTAGGCAAAAGATCTAAATGTTTTTTAAAATCGTCATGATGCGAGCAAGCCGCGGGCGTTGCCGTGGGCGAGCCTTTCGCCCAGTTCCACATATTTTCCACGGCAATCTTCACACCTGCTTTTCTTGCGGTTGCTTCAAAATTTTTATACAAAACCGCGTTTTCTTCCGCCGTATAATTGTTACAAGGATGTACCACGCAAATTTTCGCGCCCAAAATACCGCTCACTTCGATTGCGCGGTGAATTTTGGGAAGCATTTGCGCATTATATTCTTCGTTGCCCTTTCTTGCCGTGGCAAAAGGCGCGTGCGTTTGGTTACACACGATCCCAAGCCCGTCGGCATACGCGCGGAATTCCCGCGCCTTTTCCTGCCAGTTATCCGCATAGAGTATTTCGTCGAATACCCCGCCCGTGAACATGGACGCGTCGTAAGCGGTAAAGCCCGATTCTTTATAAAGCCTCACGATTTCTTTTGCCGTGCCATACGCGGCAAAGCTTTGCAATTCACTAGAAATATAACGCATAATTTTTTCCTTTAAAACGCCGTTTTACTCGCAATATCTTCTTTTACAATCTTGATAAATTCGTCTGCGTCTATCGCGCCCATATCCCCTTTGTCGCGACGGCGAACGGCAACCTGTCCAGCCGTTTCTTCGTTTGCGCCGACAACGAGCATATACGGTACTTTTTCCATTTGCGCTTCGCGGATTTTATAACCGATCTTTTCGTTTCTATCGTCCACTTGCACGCGGATACCCGCTTCTTTCATTTTTGCGCAAAGCGCTTTTGCATACGCTTCCTGTTTATCGGTGATAGGTAAAATCTTTACCTGCAACGGCGAGATCCAAACGGGGAATTTACCCGCAAAATGCTCAATCAAGATACCGATAAAGCGTTCGATCGAACCAAACACCACGCGGTGCACCATGATCGGGCGGTGCTTTTGTCCGTCTTCGCCCACGTATTCCAGCTCAAATCTTTGCGGAAGCTGGAAGTCGAGCTGAATGGTACCGCATTGCCACGTTCTGCCGATAGAGTCTTCCAAGTGGAAGTCGATCTTCGGTCCGTAGAACGCGCCGTCCCCTTCGTTGACGACGTAGGTAAAGCCCATATCGTCGAGTGCGCTTTTGAGCGCATCCGTAGCGGTGTTCCAATCTTCGTCGCTACCCATACTATTTTCAGGGCGCGTGGAAAGCTCCACGTGATATTTAAAGCCAAAGAGTGTATATACTTCGTTAATAAGGCGCACGATACCCTTGATTTCGTCCTTGATTTGCGTGGGCGTCATAAAGATATGCGCGTCGTCTTGCGTGAACGAACGCACGCGGAAAAGTCCGTGCAATTGCCCCGATTTTTCGTGGCGGTGCACAAGCCCAAGCTCGCCCATACGAATAGGCAAATCTTTATAGCTATGCGGTTCGTTTTTATACACCAAAATACCGCCGGGACAGTTCATAGGCTTGATTGCAAAATCTTCTTCGTCTACTTTCGTCGTATACATATTATCGCGGTAATGATACCAATGCCCCGAAGTTTCCCAAAGCGAACGGTTGAGCATAATGGGCGTGTTCACTTCCACGTAGCCTTCACGCGTGTGGATTTGACGCCAATAATCAATCAGCGCGTTTTTCAAAACCATACCGTTTGGCAGGAAGAACGGCAAACCCTTGCCTTCGTTCATAATCGCAAAGAGTTTGAGTTCTTTACCAAGCTTTGTATGGTCGCGCTTTTTCGCTTCTTCGAGCATAGTGAAATACGCTTCCATTTCGTCCTTTTTTGCAAACGCCGTGCCGTAGATACGCGTAAGCATTTTATTATGCTCGTCCCCGCGCCAATACGCGCCCGCGATACTCGTCAAGCTAAACGCTTTAATCTTGCCCGTGGACGGAAGGTGCGGACCTTTACAAAGGTCAATAAAATTGCCCTGTTTATAAAAAGAAAGTTCTGCATCTTCGGGTAAATCTTCGATCAGTTCGACTTTATAATTTTCATTGAAACCGCGCATAAGCTCGATTGCTTCGTTTCTGGGAAGCGTAAATCTTTCAATGGGCAAATTGCTCTTGATAATCTGTTTCATTTCGCTTTCCACTTTCGCAAGATCGGCTTGCGTGATCGGGGTTACGAAATCGATATCGTAGTAAAATCCGTTTTCGATAACGGGCCCGATAGAAAGCTTACAGGTGGGATACACCGTTTTGAGTGCCTGCGCAAGCACGTGCGCGCAGGTATGGCGGTACACGCCAAGCCCTTCCTTATCTTTGAGCGTTACAATCTCCAACACGTCGCCCTCGTTTAAGGCGTGCGACAAATCCACAAGCTCGCCGTTTACCTTTGCGCAAACCGCGTTTCTTGCCAAGCCCTCGGAAATGGCAAGCGCTACGCTTTGCGCCGTTGCACCCGCTTCTACTTGCATACTTTCCCCATTTTTCAAAATTACGTTCATATCTATCCTCCGTGTAATAAATTCCTAAAAAATAAAAATCCCTAAAAACCCCTTTCATAGGAGTTTTTAAGGACGCGATTTTTTTCGCGCGGTTCCACCTTAATTGCCTTGCAAAACAAGACCGCTTTTTTTAAGTTGTATCAAACGCAAAGTGGTTTTGCTATCGCTTTGGATAATTCTTTTTACAGCCAAGAAAGAACTCTCTGTGTATCCGCTATCGACGCTACTTGTCTTTACGGATATTATTGTAAACCTTTCCCATCTATTTGTCAACTGTTTTTTAACAAAACGTGGCTTTTTCCGCGTAATATTTTTTTAAAAATTTTTCCGTGGCTTTGTCCGTATCCCCAAAACAATACACCCGCTCCGCACCGCCAAGCAAGACTTCACCCACGATACTTTCTTCTCCCGTGAGCCTACTTTTACAAAGCGGACGATAATTTTCGTCATACACCTTACCGTCCTTGACGAACACTTTTCCATCGCCGTCTTCCACCAAAAAGCCCAAAAAACCGTCGAGCGCGGTTTCGGACATATCGGGGGGCACGTAGTCGGCAATCTCTTCCCAACGCTTTTTCAGCTCGCGCAATCTAAAATGGAAAACGCCGTCTAAGCAGTATTCCCCCGCGCCGTAGAACCTACGCATAATATACGTTTTATCTTCTTTATAATCCGCCGCAACGAGCGCGGTGAAAAGCAGTCGTTTTTTTTCTTTGGAAAGGAGCGGAAGCGTAAGTCGTTTTTCAAAAAAGGCGTATTTATAGCCGATTGCGATCACGTCCGCAATGTTCTCTTCGGCAAAGCGACGCACGTACGGGCAATACGCCCGCTCCGTTTTACATTCGATTTGCGCAAGTTCGCCATTGCTATGAAAATCGAACTCGGCAGGTAAAAAAGAAAAGCGTTCTTTGACCTTGGCGTAGAGATAGGACATATACAGGCTAGAAAAGCCGTTTTGGGTTATCGTTATTTCTTCCACACCATTATTGTATGCCGCAAAGACAAAATTATTTATCGTATTTTCGTAAAATCCCGTGTGTTTGGGCTTGTATAATTGCTTGACTTGACAAAAAAAATGAGCTATAATAGAAACACTTTATTATAATGCATAAAATGCGCGCACGTGCGTGCGCGAAAAAAAGCGAGGTTTTATTATGATGGATATGAAGTCCGTGGAAAGCAAATGGCAGGCGAAATGGGAAAAATCCCGCCTGAATGTTTTCAATAAGAAAAACGCGGATAAGAAATGGTACGTATTGGAAATGTTCTCCTACCCTTCGGGCGCAAACTTGCACGTGGGGCATTGGTATAACTACGGTCCGACGGATACCTACGCGCGGTTTAAAAGAATGCAAGGCTTTGAAGTATTCCAGCCTATGGGCTTCGACGCGTTCGGTTTGCCCGCGGAAAACTTTGCAATCAAAACGGGTATTCACCCCAAGGACTCCACGGAGAAAAATATTGCAACCATGGAACGTCAGCTCAAAAATATGGGCGCTATGTTCGACTGGTCAGCGGAGCTTATTACCTGCGAAGAAAATTATTATAAATGGACGCAATGGCTCTTTTTGCAGTTATACAACAAAGGCCTTGCCTACCGCAAAGAAGCGCTCGTAAACTGGTGTCCCGGTTGTGAAACGGTGCTTGCAAACGAACAGGTTATCGACGGCAAGTGCGAACGCTGTAACAGTGTGGTGCTCCGCAAGGATATGACGCAATGGTTCTTTAAAATTACCGATTACGCGGAAGAACTTTTAAACGATCTTCCCACCATTGATTGGCCCGAAAAAACCAAGCTTATGCAAAAGAACTGGATCGGGCGTTCGACGGGTTGCGAAATTCATTTCGAGTGTGAAACGGGCGACAGGATCACCGTATTCACCACCCGTCCCGACACGGTTTTCGGTGTAAACTACGTCGTGCTTGCCCCCGAGCACCCGCTCGTGGAAAAACTCAAAACAGCGCACCCCGAAAACGCCGA
>JAZOPU010000097.1:0-2214 GCA_045655705.1 Candidatus Scatosoma sp. | reverse complement strand
AAGCTTTGTGGAAGAATAATACGGAGAGATAATATGTTAGAACTTGTAGACGTTACGAAAAAATATAAAACCAAAGGCGCGGAAGTCAAAGCGCTCAATAGCGTGTCGATTACCTTTCCTTCGTCGGGGCTGGTGTTTATCAGCGGTAAAAGCGGTTGCGGAAAGACGACGATGCTCAACGTGATCGGCGGTTTAGACGGTATTGACGCGGGCGAAATTTTTGTGCAGGACAAAAAATTCTCCGAGTTTTCCACGGCGGAATACGACGCATACCGTAACACGTTTATCGGTTTTATCTTCCAAGAATATAACCTTTTGCCCGAGTTTAGCGTGGAAAAGAATATAAAGCTTGCCATGGAGCTCCAAGGCAAGGAAATAGACGAAAACGAGCTGGATAAACTCCTTAGCGACGTGGAGATTTCCGATTTAAAAAAGAGAAAAATCTCCGAGCTTTCGGGCGGGCAACGCCAAAGGGTGGCAATTGCGCGTGCGCTCGTTAAAGGACCGCGCATTATTATGGCAGACGAGCCTACAGGGGCGCTCGATCAGGCAACGGGTATACAGGTTTTGGAAATTTTAAAAAAGTTATCCAAAGATAAGCTTATTATCGTCGTTTCCCACGATTTGGAATTTGCGGAAAAGTATGCGGATAGAATTATCACGCTCGTGGACGGGCAAGTGGAAAAGGACGTTTCTTTCGTGGAGAAAGAAATAGAGCAGGGCTTGATCGAGAACGAAGATACTCTGTTCGTTCGGGCAGGGACAAAGCTTTCGGGTGAAGAAAAGGAAACGCTCGCAACCGCTGTGTACGAGCGAAAAAAAATAGAAGTTATCAAAAATCTCAACTATCGCGAAAAACAGCCTACGGGTACGGTTGTGCGGGATATAGAGCCGTCGCAAGCGTTGCAAAAGAGTAAAATGAAACTAAAAAGCGCGGCGGCGATCGGTGTGAAATCGGTCGCGGTCAAGCCCGTGCGCTTATTTATCACCGTGCTCATTTCCGCGCTTGCCTTTGCCGTGTTTGCGCTCTTTGACACGATCGCTAATTTCAACGTCCCGAGCGTTTTAAAAAATCAACTCAAAAACTCTTTTTCCAAAACGGTCGTAACCACGGCAGACTACGTTATTGATGCCGAAAAGGGGGATAGCTACGCCGTGAAGGTCTCTCAAAGCGTTTTAGAAGATATGGAAAAAGAAACGGGCGGGAAAGTGAAAGGCATTTATAATCTTTCAAACAGTACGAGCCAAACACTCAAAATAAGCGAAATTGCGCTTTCCGACGTGGTCGTGGGTAAAAATTATTATACGAACGCGCTCAACGGCTTTATCGAATTTGACGAAAAAGAAATAAACGAAGACGGGAAGTTTAAAGATTTTAATTATACCCTCGCCTGCGGCGAATACCCCAAGCTCGTATACGAAAACGGCGTTTTGGTGGAAGAGAGCTTGTATCAAGTTGCCATTTCCACCTACCTTGCCGATTCGATTATGTTTTACTTAAAAGGCGCGCCTTTAAACGGAATACAAATCTCGGATTATGAAAATTTTCTTGGGGCAAAAGTAACGGTAGATAGTCAAGAATACACAATCGTAGGACTTGTCGATTGCGGAAAAATCCCCGATAAATACGACGCGTTGCGTTCGTCTACACCGTATAGCGCAAAGACAAAAACACTGTTAGACGATTATAAGGCGTACATAGATGCGGGTGCGCAAAAATGTTTCTTCATGGCAAACGGGTTCTTGAACACGCAAAAATCGGCGCGCCGTATGCAAAGCATTTATACCCTTGGAAACGCAAAGGGGACGATATCCCTGTCTGAAGATAAAGCGACTAAACAAGTAGAAGAATACGTATATAACGTGGCGGAGTGTAACGAAAAAAACATTTTACCCTTTGACGGCGAAAACGCGGGATTTACGCTTGGCGACAATGAAATTCTTATTCATCACAAGCAACTTTCAGACTTGTTCGCTTCGCAAATAAAAAAGCTTGAGAGTGAAGAACGTGCCTACGTAAACAGCTTGATTTCTACTATTGAAAAGGGTACGGCGGAAGAAAATAAAGACGTCTTGAAAACCATTCTTTCCAAATTGAAATTAGATGGCAAAACGGCTTGCGTGAACACGGTGCTTAGCTTGCGTTCGACGACAACAGGCAAAAAGATTGAAAAAGAAGTGAAGATTGTCGGTGTGTATTTCGGTATCGATCCC
>JAZOPU010000096.1:0-1537 GCA_045655705.1 Candidatus Scatosoma sp. | reverse complement strand
TTGTTTTTCTTACAGCCCACGACGGAAAACGCCGTCAATGCGCCGAGCGTTAAACAAACCACTCTTGTTAAAGCTTTCTTCATATATATCCTCCGTTTATCGTTTTTTAAGTTATTCTTCAAATGTCGGTGCACTTACACCGCTCATATCAAATCCGCTGATATTTTCGCCAGCATATTTCCAATCGTTTGCATCTTGAACAATATTCATAGGTTTGGAATTTTCATCTCCAAGCTTGAATTTAAAACTACCGCTGATTGCAACGCTATTCACCGTCGCCCCCGTATCAAACTGATGGTACAAGAAATAGCAAGTCCAAGAAGTCGTATTCGGTTTTGTGGGATATTCCACGGCGATATCTTTAAGAGAAATATTTTCTATCTTCGCCGTTTCGTATATCCGTCCGAAAAGTGCCACTTTTTGACCGTTATTTAAACGCGAACTTGTTCTCCCAAGCGTAACCTTTAAGTTAGAAAGTTTAAATCCGTTGCCCTGTAATTCACCCTTAAATTCTTCAAACGGTGCAACCGAAATTCCCGTGCAATCAATATCTTGAATAAGATAATATTTATCGTTGTCTTTTACTTTCGTACTCATAAACAGCGACGATTTCACGTCTTCGGCTTTTTTGATAATATTCCAATCGCCTTTGATATATTTCGCGTAGATTACTTGATCATTTTCACTCCAAGCAATCGGCCAAGAAACGAACTGCGTACATTCTTCGTTTGTATAATATTCCACGAACGTAAAGGCGTTTCCATTTACAGTAAAGGGTGCCATACCCAAGGATTGCACCTTATCTTCTTCCCCTTCAAAAAAGTCTTCCCAAACGATATCGCCGTTTTCGTATTCTACCTGCTTGCTGTCCATAGACAACCCTGCAATCTTTTCTCCTTCGTCGCAAACGAGCTTGATATGCAACCGCGACATTTCGTCCCAGTCCGCGCAAATGGACCAGTGATCGCCGTCTGCAAGCGTTTTGGAAAAGTCCACTTTTTCTTCGCTCCGAACGGGTATGGTTACAACCGATTCGTTCTCTAATACGGGGTTGCCGTCCTTGTCCGCATAGTACAGCTTGTTATCTTCGCCTTGGTATAATTTCTCTCCGTCCTTATCCACGAACAAAAGTCTGCCCTGATCGTCTTTGGCAACGTGATACCAACCCTCAAACGAGTGCGCGTAATGCGTCAAAGAAACGTTGGGAATAGATTTTTCCCCAATCCGTGCCGCATACGAACCTGCCGCATAATACATATCTTTCACGCCTTGCGTGTTTTCAAACTGCCCGTCCGCCTTGAACGGATCATCTTTTCCCACACTGTTGGCATAGTAGGTTACGCGCGCGTCCCAATTAAGGTTTTCTTTTAACTCAACAAAAGACAATGCCCCCACTTTACAGCCGCCTAATATAAATAAGGAAGCAAGCGCGGAGCAACCTGCGATGAGTTTCCATTTAAAGCCTTTTTTCATTGCGTATTTTTTCCTTCATTTTTTCAGCCCGCACCCGTTTTTGGGCGCAAAGGCGCAATTTTGC
>JAZOPU010000095.1:0-6850 GCA_045655705.1 Candidatus Scatosoma sp. | reverse complement strand
ACCGCTCATTACCAACGACGGCGTTACCATTGCAAAAGAAATCGAGCTTAACGACCCGTTTGAAAATATGGGTGCACAGCTTGTAAAAGAAGTATCCACCAAAACCAACGACGTTGCAGGCGACGGTACGACGACGGCTGTCGTTTTGGCGCAAGCAATCGTTCGCGAAGGCTTGAAAAATCTTGCGGCGGGCGCAAACCCTATCATTTTAAAAGACGGCATCAAAAAAGCCGTTGACGCTACGGTAGAACACCTTAAAGCTATTTCTAAATCAGTAGAAAGCCAAAAGGCTATTGAGCAGGTTGCTTCCATCTCCGCAGGCGATCCCGAAGTGGGCGCGCTCATTGCAAAAGCGATGGAAATCGTTGGGAAAGACGGCGTAATTACCGTCGAAGAAGGCAAATCTATGCAAACCGAACTCAACACCGTGGAAGGTATGCAATTTGACCGCGGTTATGCTTCTGCATATATGGTTACGAACACGGATAAAATGGAAGCGGTGCTTGAAAACCCGTACGTTCTTATCACCGACAAAAAAATTTCCAGCTTACAAGAAATCTTGCCCGTGATTGAACCCCTTGCACAACAAGGCGCAAAACTTCTCATTATCGCCGAGGACGTGGAAGGCGACGCACTTGCGGCACTTATTGTCAACAAGCTTAAAGGCGTGTTTAACTGCGTTGCAGTCAAAGCCCCGGGCTTTGGCGACAGAAGAAAGGAAATGCTCCGTGATATCGCTATCCTTACGGGCGGCGAAGTCATCTCTTCCGACCTTGGTTTGGATTTCAAGGACGTAAGCTTAAATATGCTCGGCCATGCAACCACCGTACGCGTAGACAAAGAAAACACCACTATCGTTGGCGGTGCAGGCGATGCGGAAGCAATCAAAGAACGCATTGCTTCTATCAAATCGCAAATCGCGGAAACCAAGTCTGATTACGATAGAGAAAAATTGCAAGAAAGACTTGCTAAGCTCGCAGGCGGCGTTGCGGTAATTAGCGTTGGTGCGGCTACGGAAGTAGAAATGAAAGAAAAGAAACTCCGTATTGACGACGCGCTCGCGGCAACGCGCGCGGCGGTAGAAGAAGGTTACGTGCCCGGTGGCGGCAGCGCACTCCTTTCTTCCGTTCCTACCGTGAAAAAGCTCGTCGCATCCTTAAACGGCGACGAAAAAACGGGGGCTTCGATTATCCTTAAAGCGATCGAAGAACCTATTCGTCAAATCGCGAAAAACGCAGGACTTGACGGCTCGGTGATCGTGGATAAAGTGCTTTCTTCCAAGAAAGCAGGCTACGGCTTCGATGCACTCAACAACAAGTATTGCGATATGGTGGAATGTGGTATTATCGACCCCACGAAAGTTACCCGTTCCGTACTTCAAAACGCGGCTTCGGTTGCATCTACGCTCCTTACGACGGAAAGTATCGTAACGGATATCCCCACTCCCCCTGCCGCTGCTCCCGCAGCTCCTGATATGGGCGGTATGTATTGATAACCAAACAAAGCGTTCCCCAACAGCCTTGGCTGTTGGGGATTTTTTAACCGAAAGCACCTTTTATATACTTTTCCGTGCGTTTATCGCGCGGATTTTTAAATATCTTTGCCGTATCGCCATATTCCACCAGCTCTCCTAAAAGAAAAAATCCCGTTTTGTCGGAAATGCGCGTGGCTTGTTGCATATTATGCGTAACAATCACGATCGTCGCCGTTTTTTTAAGCTCTTCACAAAGCTCTTCGATTTTTCCCGTCGAAATGGGATCAAGCGCGGAAGTCGGCTCGTCCATTAAAATAATTTGCGGCTTCACCGCCAACGCGCGCGCAATACAAAGGCGTTGTTGCTGTCCGCCCGAAAGTGAAAGCGCGGATTTACCCAGTCTATCTTTGAGTTCTTCCCACATCGCCGCCGACCGCAACGAGTGCTCCACAATACCGTCTAATTCACCCCGTTTTCTAATCCCAAACGTACGCGGACCATAGGCGATATTGTCGTATACGCTCATAGGGAAAGGATTGGGTTTTTGAAAAACCATACCAACGCTTTTGCGAAGCGCATTGACGTCGGTACTTTTTTGATAGATATCCGTTTCCCCGATCTTGAAATCGCCCGTAATCTTACACTCGTCCACAAGATCGTTCATGCGGTTAAAGCATTTCAAAAAAGTGGATTTTCCGCACCCCGACGGACCGATAAACGCCGTTACTTTATTAGCGGGAATTTCTATATTTATACTTTTTAATGCTTGAAAATTCCCATACCAAAGATTGGCGTTTTTTACGCTGACCGTATACCCGAACACACTTTCTTTTCTCATTTTTTCTCCCCTGACATTTTAGCGTGCAATTTTTTGACAATCCGCTCCGCAAGCAGGGTGAGCACGAATACGAATACAATCAAAACGACCGCCGTGGCATACGCTTCATTCACGTGCCAACCTTCCCCTGCAAGCTGATACAGCGCCACGGCAAGCGTTGCCCCGCTATCCATATACGATTTTGGCGTTACGCTAATAACCGACCCCATCGTGTATAAAAAGGGCGCGGACTCGCTCACTACCCTGCCCATACTCAATATCGTCGCGGATAATATCCCAGGCAGTGCCGACGGCAAAACGATTTTGAATATCGTTCGTAATTTCCCCGCTCCGAGCGCGAAACTGCCCGCACGAAGGGTATCGGCAACCGATTTCAAGCTTTCTTCGGTTGCCCGAACGATTGTCGGCAAGAGCATAATACTCACGGTAAGTGAGCCTGCTATCACACTGCTGTGCCCGCCAAACACTTGCACGAAAGTAAGCACCCCAAATAGCCCGTAAACGATAGAAGGCACCCCGCCAAGTACGTCGATTGCCTTGCGAACCAAACGTACGAAAACGTTGTTTTTTCTCGCGTATTCGTTTAGAAATACCGCCGTCATGACCCCGATCGGAACGGCGATTACAAGGCTTAATAGGATTGCCATAACCGTGGCTACGATTGCGGGAAATATGGTAACTTTGTCGCCCGCAAACTCGAATTTCCTATATAAAATCGACGGTGTTCTCACAAGCGTGGGTATACCTTTAACAAAGATAAATCCAACCACTAACGAGAGCGAAAACACGGAAAACGCGCCCGCTGTTATCGCCAACGCCCTGCCGATATAGGGCGTTTTCATTTTATGCGCCACGCCCCCGAAAAAATCACGTATGCGCACACCTACACCCGTTTGTTTTACCTTTTTTTCTTTGGTATTTTTAACGGCATGGGCGGAAATACTTCCAAGCAAGAGATTGACAAGCAGTATGAGCGCAAGCAATACCACGCCTGTTGCCACGAGCGCTCCTTCTTGCAACTGCCCCGCATATCCCATTTCCATAACGATATTTGCCGTCATCACGCGAAAACTGCCAAACAGTCCCGCAGGGAACGTAGGCGCATTGCCCGCCACCATAACTACCGCCATTGTTTCTCCCAGCGCGCGCCCAATACCAAGCACCAGCGAAGCGGTAATGCCCGATCTTGCGGCGGGAACGACGGCTTTAAAAACCGCTTGCGTATGCGTAGAGCCAAGCGCCAAACTACCCGCGTAATAGCCAATCGGCACGGCTTCCAAACTCGTTTTGGAAAGGGAAACGACCGTGGGCAATATCATTACGCCTAAAATTAGCGAAGTTGCCAACAGCCCGTTTCCGTTATTGGGGGCAATCGTGGCTAAAACGGGCAATAAAAACACAATCCCAAAAAAGCCGTATACAACCGACGGTATCCCCGCCAACAAATGCACGCACGTGGATAAAATTCTTTGCATTTTTTTGGGGCAAAAAAACACTAAAAACACGGCGGTAAAGTATCCTAAAACGCCACCTACGAGTAGTGCTCCAACAGTTGCAATTAAAGAGCCTACGATCATTGTCGCTATCCCGTAAGTCCCCGATAGTGTTTGCGTTTGAAATGTATCCAAACGATCGGGCGACCAAAGTTTTCCAAATAAAAACTGAAAAACACCGATTTTTTGAAACGCGGGTACACTTTTTACGATTAAAAAAGCAAAGATCGCAACCACGGAAACAATACAAATAATGGCGGCAAGCGTAAAAGCTACTCTCCCCGCATTTTCTTTCCATCGCCACCTATGCGTGATACTTTTTTTATGCAATTTCGCTGAATTTAGTGATTTTGCCCGTGTATATGCCATATAATTGCCCCACCGTCAAGTCGTCAATTTTATCGTTTGCGCGATTGACGATCACCGTCACCGCGTCCAAGCATACGTTGAAAGTTTTCAAGTTTTCCTGTTCAATCGTAGCGGAAGAAAGCCCAATTACGTTCCCGCTTTCGTCCGTCTCCACTGCCTTACGCCCCACGGACGAGCCTTCTAACTGAATATCGAAAACGTCCGTTGCATTCACGCCGTAATGGTCGGCATACCCTTTCGCCGCCGAAGTTATAAACTTCTCCACCGAAGTAGATCCCCGAACGATAATCTTATCCCCCGCAGGCAAACGCTCGTGTCCTACGTATTCGATTACGGGAATCCCTTCCGCCGAACGACGCGTGGGCTCGCTTAAAAAAATACAACCTGCTACGTTTGCGTGCTCTTCCGCTTTATTGCTGTATAAATATGAAAGAAAATCCGCTGTTCTTGGCGTAGGCGTAACGCTTGCATTCGTCATTATCACGAAAGGGCGTTGAATAGAATACGAGCCGTCTAAAACCGCCTGCGCCGTTGCCTTTACCCCGTCTATGCTTACGGTTTTCACGCTATCGTTTAATGCGCCGATAGAAACGTATCCAATGGCGTTTTTATCGTTTGCAACCGACGAGATTACAAAGGAAGTTTTCGTAAGCTCGGTTGCCGTCAGCGTGGTTTTATATATCTTTTTACCATTTATTTTCATTTCCAGAAAATTGCCTGCACCGTCCGTTACCACCTTATCAAACGCTTCCCGTGTTCCGCTACCCTTTTCGCGGGCAATCACCGTAATGTTTTTTTCTTGATTGATTTTACAACCACACGCGCAAAACACCGCCACTGCGCATAAAAATCCAACCGCTTTTCTCATACGGTTAGTATTAGCATTTTTTTATTTCTTATTGACAATAAAAAAAGAAAGCCCGAATTTTTCGGACTTTCATTCGTTTCTGCCTATTCCTCTGATGCATTCGAAAGGACTATGTATTTGTCTTTAAGCTAATTTTCACCATTTTTTCTCCTTGTATTTTTATTATAAAACACACGAATGAAAAAAGCAGGTTTATTTACATTTTTTTTGGAAAAACAAGCAAAAAATCGTTGACAAAGCAAAAAGAAAAGTATATAATAGGTAATGTTTTCGGGGATATGGCTCAGTTGGTAGAGCGCCTCGTTCGCAACGAGGAGGCCAGCGGTTCGAATCCGCTTATCTCCACCATATATGGACGATTAGCTCAGCTGGTAGAGCAATTGACTCTTAATCAATGGGCCCAGGGTTCGAGTCCCTGATCGTCCACCAGACACACGCATTTATGCAAGAAAATATGCATAAATGCGTGTTTTTCTTTGCTTTTTTGTATAAATATTCAGTTGTTTTTGCGTTTTGCACGCATTTTTTCTTGATTTTGGGGCAGGATTTGGGGCAAATTTTCGTTCTTTACCATACCAATTTTTTGCCTTCTTTCAGTAAATACTCATCCGATAAATCCGAATACGCATTATTCAATCTTCCCCTGCTATGCCCGACAAATTCGTCCCTTGCAGGTTCTGCTACTCCGCATTCTTCACAACGTGTGTAAAACGTCGTTCGTAAATCGTATAAAATGTGGTTTGGTAAGATACTGTTAAAGCTATACCGCACGTATTCAAGCGTTGGCATATCCAAAGTTTCCATTCCTGCCAAATACGGTTTTAGCATCTCGCAAATGGGAATTTTCTTATATTCCACCTTTCCGCCTTTACGCTTGGAATTTTTTGCTACGATAAATTCCCCGTCAATTCTCGCTGTTTCCAATTCATTAGGTCGCAAACCCGTATACAGCGCTAACGCAAATATGTATTCGTATTTCGTTCCCTTAACCCCTTGCAGCAGCCTTTTTTCTTCTTCTTTTGTAAGTGCAACTCCGTGTTCACAATGATGTGTCGGCTTTAACACTATCGCAAGGGGATTTTTTTCTATTATCCCATGCGCAATTGCCGCCTTGAATATAACACTCATCAAACCATATACTTCAACGCTTGTTTTAGTGGACTTGTTCGATAACGTATCAATATGTCTTTGACAAGAGTCGGGAGTAATATCTTTGATTTTTACGGACTCATAATACGGCTTGATATGATTTTTATAACGCCCAAGATCATTTTCATACGTTTGCTTTGTAACCTTTCGTTTTCTAAAATTCTCAAAATAATAAATTGAAAATTCGTGAAACGTCGTAGGAACGCCTAATCCTTTTTCGACGGGTTTCGCTGTTTTTAATGCAGCTAAAAATCGGTTCTTTCCGTTTTCTAAGTTCTTATCCGTTATCGTAATATTATAGCCGTTTCTGCGATAGCGTATTTCGTAAGTGTAACTGTTTTTCCCTGTTTGTCTTTTTCGTATCCGTGCAGTACAACCTTCCGCACGGAATTCTTTTTTGAATGTTTTTGGCATTTGGTCTATCTCCTTTGTTGTGAATTGTAGACCGAATTTTGCCTGTTTATCTTGTTCTTCTTTTGATGGCGTTAAAGCCGTTCCTTGCCCGTTTTGAATAAGTTCTTCCAACGTTTCCGCTTTGACGGTATTATCCGCTAAGCGTAGAATGAATTGTATACTCTCGTCCGCTTTCGGGCTTGCCTTTAACGTTTCAATAATTTCGTTTAATTTCTCTAATTCCTTATAATTCAAATCTCCTTATG
>JAZOPU010000094.1:0-8257 GCA_045655705.1 Candidatus Scatosoma sp. | reverse complement strand
TTGCAAAAAACTGTCTGCTTGCCACGATCGGCAAGCCAAGCGCAAAGGGGGCGTTTTTGTTACGCGCGGATATGGACGCACTCCCAATCAAAGAAAAATCGGGCGAAGCGTTTGCCTGTAAAACGGGCAATATGCACGCTTGCGGACACGATATGCATACCGCAATGCTTCTTGGCGCGGCAAAGCTTTTAAAGGATAATGAACGGGAGCTAACAGGGCAGGTAAAACTACTCTTTCAGCCCGCGGAAGAGATTTTACAAGGCGCGAAAACTGCCGTGGACGCGGGCGTTTTAGAGAACGTGCAAGGCGCGGTAATGATACACGTAATGGTGAACACGCCCTTAAAAAGCGGTACGCTCGTCGTGTCGTCAGGCGGTGTAACCGCACCTGCCGCGGACTATTTCACGGTGGAAATAACGGGTAAAAGCTGTCACGGCTCTGCGCCGTGGAACGGGGTGGACGCACTCAATGCGAGCGCGCATTTTCTCGTTGCTCTCCAAGCCCTTTCCGCGCGGGAAATTTCCTTGTCTACGCCTGCAACGCTCACCGTTGGTACGCTCCAAGCGGGCACAGCGGGCAACGCGATTGCGGATAGAGCGGTTATGCAAGGCACGCTCCGCGCCTTTGACGAAAGCGTGCGCGAGCAAATCAAAAAACGCATAAAAGAAATGGCGCAAAGCATAGCGAAAGCCTTTAAAGCCAAAGCGAAAGTCATTTTTAGCGGTGGGTGTCCCACGCTCGTGAACGATAGTAAGCTGTCGGCGTTTGTCGAAAAAAACGCAAGGGAATTGTTGGGCGAAAAAGGCGTGTATACTTCGGCACAACTTGCGGGCGGGGAAACGGCAAGGCGGAACGGCGGGAGCGAAGATTTTGCGTATATCAGCCAGCAAACACCGTCGGTCATGCTCGCGCTTTCGGCGGGTGCGATAGAAGAAGGGTACGCCCATCCTTTGCACCACCCCAAAGTGCGGTTTAACGAAAACGTGCTTTGTATCGGTTCAGCCGTGCTTGCGCACACGGCTTTACGGTGGTTTTAAATATGCCCCTTTTGCCATACGACAAAAATCGAGCGTCGAAAAATAGGGAAACGCCCCGAGTGGGGGAAACCGCATACGCGGACAACCGCACCTGACGAGAAAAAACGCACCCCGTCAGCGTTCGACTTTTTTCGCACGGAGAAAAATTAAGTCGCGGTAGGGGAGTTTAAAATCAAACAAGAGCGCGGGGCGTGTGATACGCCCCGCGCGAAATTTGTAAAATTTTATTTGTTGTTCTTTATCACGAGTTTTTCAAGTAGCGCAACCAAGGCGTACATAATCGCCGCAAGCACGCACAGGATAAATACCGCGCTCATCACAAGGTCGAGCTTGAATACTTGACCGCCGTAGACGATCAAATACCCGATCCCTGCTTTGGATACGATATATTCGCCCATAATCGAGCCGATCCAAGCCATGCCTACGTTGATTTTCAGCATAGAGATAAAGTTCGGGAGCGACGACGGGATTACGAGTTTAGTGAGTATTTGCCACTTACTTGCGCCCATGGAACGGAGAAGTAATAATTTATTTTCGTCCGTTGCCATAAACCCGCCGAGCATATTCATAATCGCTACGATAAGCCCGATTAGCACCGTCATAAACACGATGGCTTCGCTACCCGTACCGCACCAAATAATAATCAGCGGTCCAAGCGCGATTTTGGGCAGGGCGTTCAAAACCACAAGATAGGGTTCGGCAACCCGCCGAAAAGCTTCGCTCCACCAAAGAAGCAACGCCACCGTATACCCGACGATAACGGCAATAGCAAATCCTGCCAAGGTTTCCCAAAGCGTCGTGCCGACGTGCATCATAAGCGAGCCGTTTTTATGCATATCGGCAATCGTTTTGCAAATGCGGGAAGGTGAGCTGGTGATAAAGGGGTTTACCCAACCGAGCGTGGCGGAAAGCTCCCAAATAACCAGCAACCCAAGTAGCACCGCAAAGCGGACGATATTCACGATCACGCTTTTTTTCTTGACGCCTTTTAAGTAGAGTAGATGTTCTTTAGAGTAATTCGTTTGTTTTTTCATACGTTGAGTTCCCTCCAAAGTATTTCAAACCATTTGGAGAAATCCTTGTTTTCCCTGCGCTTTAAAGGCTCGTTTTCGGGAAAAGTAATTTCGTGTTCGTGCGTTACGAATGCAGGGCGACGGGATAGAACTAAAATTCTATCCGCCACCGAGATTGCTTCGCTGATATCGTGCGTTATGAGTAGCGCCGTTTTTTTCTCGCTACGAATAATCCGATACACGTCGTCGCAAACGGACAAGCGCGTTTGGTAGTCGAGCGCGGAAAAAGGCTCGTCGAGAAGTAGCACGTCGGGATCGACGGCGAGTGTGCGAATGAGTGCGGCGCGTTGGCGCATACCGCCCGAAAGAGAAGACGGGTAATTTTTTAAAAATTGTTTCAAGCCGTATTTTTCAGCAAGCGCGAGCGCGCGTTCGCGGTGTTTGGGATCGTTTTTGCCTTTGATTTCCAAAGGCAAAAAGATATTTTTTTCGATCGTGCGCCAAGGGAAAAGTTCGTCTTTTTGAAGCATATACCCAAACGAGCAACCGTTGGTTTTCACTTCGCCGTCCGTTGGTGTGAGCAAGCCCGCAGCCAAGGATAAAAGGGTGGTTTTTCCGCACCCCGACGGGCCGATAATGGCAACGAATTCACCCTCGGCGACGGTGAAATTCATATTCTCCACCGCCACCGTTTCGCCCTGTTTGCTATGATAGTGCATCGAAACGTTGTCAAAACGTAAAACTTCTTTCATTTGCGTAGTCCTGCTTATTTATTTATAAACTTCGTCGTACACCTTATTTGCGTAGTCGTTATTCGCAAGCTCGGAAAGCTTTGCACGGCGGGAAAGTTCGCCCGCGTTTTCAATAATATCTTGCAAGCGGTTGAACGAGTCTTCGCTCATATTTAAGCCTTTATTCCAAGCGTCGATATCGCGATAACGTTTCACGCTTGCCGCAAGCGAAGCTTCGCTCGTGCCGTCAAAGTATGCAGTAAGATAAGGTGCAACCTTTTCAGGGTCTGTTTCATTGACGTATTTCACGGCTTTGGTTACGGCGCGAAGAAAGCCTTCCGCGGTCGTTTCGTTCTTTTCAAGCCACGAATTTTTCGCGATAAAGCAGGTGTAGGGCACTTCGCCCGAAGCTTCGCCCACGGACGCTACCACGTAGCCTTTGCCTGCCGCTTCGTATTCGTATGCAACGGGATCGAACATTGTGCAATAATCCGCCGTGCCCGCTTCAAACGCGCTCGTCATCATATTGAACGCAACGTCGTAGTTGAGCTTCAAGCCGTCCACGCCGTCTTTTAAACCCTTTTGCGTGAGAACGTATTCAAAGGTCATAGCGGGAACACCGCCTTTTCTACCTGCAAGAATTTCCTTGCCTTTGAGATCTTCCCATTTAAAGTTGGGTTCGGGTTTGCGCGAAACGAGAAACGAACCGTCGCGCTTGGTCAATTGTCCGATAACGGTGGGCACGTCGGACGAACCGCCGATAAGTACGTATAAAGCCGCTTCCGGACCGCAAAAACCGATATCGGCGTCGCCGGAAAGTACTGCGGACATAACGTTATCCGCGCCACCGCCGTTGGTGAGTTCGATTTTGATTTTTTCTTCTTCAAAATACCCCAGCGCGTCGGCAAGATATAAAGGCGCGTAGAACACAGAGTGCGTAACCTCGTTGATTTGTAAGGTTTTCACTTCGTCTTCCTTATCCTTGCAAGCGGAAAGGGGTAAAAGGGAAACGCAGGCGACGAGCGCCGTGCAAAGAATTTTTTTTATTTTTTGCATAATAAGGTATTCTCCGATATAAAAATTTTGGAATAATATATTATATGTGCGCGCATTTATAATTGACAATCGCTCGGAAAAGTAATATAATAAAACCGTATGTACGAAAATAACGAAGAATAGGAATATCAATTATGGAAATGCAAAAGACCTATAATCCGAAAGATTTTGAAGACAGAATATACGCCGATTGGGAACAGTCGGGGTGTTTCCGCGCGGAGATCGATAAGGATAAAGTACCCTTCACGATTATGATGCCGCCCCCCAACATTACGGGGCAGTTGCACATGGGACATGCTATGGACGCGACGATGCAAGACACGCTTATCCGTTTTAAGCGTATGCAAGGCTACGCGGCTTTGTGGCTTCCCGGGTGCGATCACGCGTCGATTGCAACGGAAGTGAAGATCGTTGAAAAAATGAAAGCGGAAGGGCTTACCAAAGCCGACCTTGGCAGGGACGGTTTTTTAAAACGCGCTTGGGAATGGAAAGAACAGTACGGTAACCGTATTATGACGCAACAGCGCAAAATGGGTACTTCGTGCGACTGGTCGCGCCAAGCGTTCACGATGGACGAAAAATGCTCCCGCGCCGTACGCGAAGTGTTCGTCAATCTCTATAATAAAGGACTTATATACCAAGGTGATAGAATTATCAACTGGTGTCCTTGCTGTAAGACCGCGCTTTCGGATGCGGAAGTGGAATACGCCGAAGAAGGCGGGCATTTCTGGCATTTGAAATACCCCGCAACCGACGGCACTGCGGAAGTGATCGTGGCAACCACGCGTCCTGAAACGATGCTCGGCGACACCGCGGTGGCAGTGCACCCCGACGACGAACGCTATCAAGCGCTCGTGGGTAAAACGCTTACGCTCCCGCTCGTGGGCAGACAAATCCCCGTGGTGGCGGACGAATACGTCGATCCCGCCTTTGGTACGGGTTGCGTGAAAATCACGCCCGCGCACGACCCCAACGACTTTGAAGTGGGTAGCCGTCACGCCTTGCCCGTGATCCGCGTTATGAACGACGACGGCACGATGAACTATCTTGCAGGCGAATATAACGGTTTGGATAGATACGAAGCAAGAAAACGCATTGTGGCGGATTTGGAAAAACAAGGCTATCTTGTCAAGATAGAAGCGCACACGCATAACGTGGGGCATTGTTATAGATGTCATTCGACGGTTGAACCCATCGTTTCCAAACAATGGTTCGTGAAAATGGAACCGCTTGCAAAACCTGCAATAAGCGCCGTTATGCGCAATAAAGTGCGTTTCGTGCCCGAACGTTTCTCTAAAACCTATTATAATTGGATGGAAAACGTGCGCGATTGGTGTATTTCCCGTCAGCTTTGGTGGGGACACCGTATTCCCGTTTGGTATTGTAAGGATTGCGGAAAAGTCATTTGCACGAAAGAAGACCCCACCGCTTGCCCTGACTGCGGAAGCAAAAATATCCGCCAAGACGAAGACGTGCTCGACACGTGGTTCTCGTCCGCGCTTTGGCCGTTCTCCACACTCGGTTATCCCGAAATGACGGAAGATTATAAATATTTCTATCCCACCGACGTACTCGTTACGGGCTATGATATTATCTTCTTCTGGGTAGCGAGAATGATTTTCTCGGGGATTGAACACACGGGCAAAGTACCTTTCCACGACGTACTCATTCACGGTATTATTCGCGACGAACAGGGTCGCAAAATGAGCAAATCGCTGGGTAACGGTATCGATCCTTTGGAGGTAATCGAAAAATACGGCGCGGATAGCTTGCGACTTTCCTTGCTCACGGGCGTTGCGCCTGGGAACGACACGCGCTATTCGGACACGAAAGTGGAAGCTTGCCGTAACTTTATCAATAAGCTTTGGAACGCGGCGCGTTTTGTGTTTATGAACGTGGGCGATAAGAAAATCCCCGCGATTGAAGACGTGAAATTGACCCCCGCGGATAAGTGGATCGTTTCCAAATTACAAAACTGTATCCGCGAAGTAACGACCAACCTGAATAAATACGAGCTTGGCGTTGCGAGCGATCTTGCTATGAACTTCGTTTGGGACGATTTCTGCGACTGGTATATCGAGCTTTCCAAACCCGCGCTGTATAGCGACGACGAAGATAGAAAAACGGACGCGCTTGCCGTGCTTTGTTTCGTTTTGGAAAACGCGCTTAAACTCTTGCACCCGTTCATACCGTTCGTTACGGAAGAGATCTATCAAAACCTGCCGAACGTTAAGGGAAGTATTATGCTTTCCGAATTCCCCAGATATAACTACCGCCTGTCCTATAAAAAGGAAGCGAAAGCGTTTGAAGGGGTTATGGAAATTATCAAAGCCGTGCGCGCTATGAAAAAGGACGCGGATTGCCCCCCGTCTAAAAAAGTGGAGCTGTTCGTGGTTACGGAAAATAAACGCTTAATACAGCTGAACAAAGACTGTATTTTGAAACTTTCGGGCGGTAGCGAACTGACGATCGTGAATAGCACAAGCGAAGTGGACGGCAAAACGGTATCTTCGGTAACGGAGATTGCGCAAATCTACGTCCCGCTTGGCGAGCTTGTAGATATAGAAAAAGAAAAGGCAAGACTTACCGCGGAGATTGAAAGGATCGACGGCGAGATCGCGAGAGCGGAAGGGAAGTTAAACAATCAAAACTTCGTAGCCAAAGCCCCGCAAAAGCTGGTAGACGCGGAAAAAGAAAAAGTGGCGAAATACCAAAACATGAAAGCCAAATGCCAAGAACAACTTGAAAGCTTATAATAAAAATCCGACGGCACGCCGTCGGATTTTTCAATACTCCCGTATATAAAACCGAAAATAAAGCAAGCTTTCGCCCCGCGCGGTGCGTCTTTAAAATTTTTTTCAAATTTTTTCCTTTAAATGCTTGACAAACGGTTTTAAATCGTATAAAATAGTGCTGTTGCTATATAGGGTGTACTATGCCCTTTTGCGAAAAAATGCAAAAATAGGGCGGACAAGCACGGATATAGCAAGCGTAAATTTGCTTTCTTTGAAATTGCGATAAGGGCAATTTCGGGAAAAATATATTCCAAAATTTTACAAGGAGGTCAAAAATATGCCTACTATCAACCAGCTCATTAAAAAGGGCAGAGAACGTATCACGTACAAGTCTAAGAGTCCTATTCTTGACGAATGCCCCCAAAAGCGCGGCGTATGTTTGTCCGTAACCACGACTTCTCCCAAGAAGCCTAACTCCGCTATGCGTAAGATCGCACGTGTGCGCCTTACCAACAAGCAAGAGGGTACGGTTTACATTCCCGGTGAAGGTCACAACCTTCAAGAGCACAGCTCGGTGCTTATTAGAGGCGGACGTGTTAAGGACTTGCCCGGTGTACGTTATCACATCATTCGTGGCGCGCTCGACACGGCTGGCGTTGCAAAGCGCAAGCAATCCCGTTCTAAATACGGCGCAAAACGCCCTAAATAAGACAGGGCAAAGGGAAGTATTCACTTCCAAATCGTCGGTTGCGTTTTAAGACCTGAAACCAAAACGCAAAAGACCTACTTGTAATCGGAATATAGCTCGAAAGCCCCGAATTAAAGTAGGCAGTATGCGGATTTTTCCGCAGAAGATTCGCACTTTTACTATTTAAAAAGCGCGATAGCTGTACTGAAGGGTAATGCCCTTATCAACTAAAATTTTAAAGGAGGATAAAACTATGCCTAGAAGAGGTAATGTTCCCAAAAGAGACGTTTTGCCCGATCCTATGTATAACAGCAAAGTCGTTACCAAGCTTATCAACCAAATTATGCTTGACGGCAAGAAAGGCACGGCACAAACGATCGTTTACGATGCATTTAAAATGATGGGTGAAAAACTCAACATGGACCCGATGGAGATCTTCAAACAAGCGATGGAAAACGTTATGCCCGTCGTAGAAGTTAAAGCACGCCGTGTAGGTGGTGCGAACTATCAAGTTCCCATCGAAATCAGACCCGAAAGACGTCAGACGCTCGCGATCCGTTGGATCGTTATCAACACGAGAAAGAGAAGCGAGAGAGAAATGTCTACCCGTCTTGCGGCGGAGCTTATGGACGCATACAACAATGCGGGTGGCTCTGTGAAGAAGAAAGAAGACACGCACAGAATGGCGGAAGCGAACAAAGCATTCGCGCATTTCAGATTCTAAAAGAGGTAAGGTATGGCTAGAGAATACGATTTACTTCACACCAGAAACTTCGGTATTATGGCGCACATCGACGCCGGTAAAACCACCACCACCGAACGTATCTTATTCTATACGGGTAAGACGCACAAGATTGGTGATACGCACGAAGGTACTGCCGTCATGGACTGGATGGCGCAGGAACAAGAACGCGGTATCACGATTACGTCCGCGGCTACGACCTGTATTTGGAAAGGACACCGTTTCAACATTATCGACACCCCGGGACACGTTGAC
>JAZOPU010000093.1:0-2991 GCA_045655705.1 Candidatus Scatosoma sp. | reverse complement strand
TTGTCGTAAAATCTTTGTGTTATACTCATTTCGCCATCTCCGGCAACTTCTTATTTATAGTTGCATTATATCACATTCCTATCAATAATTCAATCATTTTGCTTTTCTTTGTTTACATCGAGGCAAAATTGAAGGGCTGACGAAAAATAAACGTCAGCCCTTCAATTTTTCTATAACAACTTAAAAGCATTTTTATTAAATTCTAAAAGTCCTTCATCTCGCATTTTACAAAGCTCGTTTGACATCGCGCTTCTGTCTACCGATAAAAAATCCGCAAGCTGTTGACGGTTAAACGGAATAATAAACGAAGAACTGTTATTCCGCTTTGCTTCTTCGGAAAGATAGGACATCAATTTTTCTCTTGTGGAACGCTTGGATATATATCCGAGCTTTTGTACCAATTTTCGGTTTTTCTCGGAGATTGCGAAAAATAAATTTTGTACGACCATAGAATGAAATCTACAAGCGGAAGAACAGACAGTAATAATTCGCTTTACGTCAAAAAACATAACGGTGCTATCCTCAACGGCGATTACGTCGTTCAAAAGCGCACCGCTTTCAGGCGCGATATACGCTTCCCCGAACATTTCTCCAACGGCAATACGGTCAACGATAGCGCGGTTGCCCCAATAATCATCTCGCTGAATATGAAGTTCTCCATCTACGAGTACCGTGATATCATCTAAATGCTCGCCTTGGCGAAGTACATATTCCCCTTTTTTATAAGTGCGTAGCCGTGCGTTAAGGCAAGACAGCATCGAGGAAATTTCTTCTTCGGAAACAGCGGCGAATAATTGGGTTCTTTTCAATATCGGAATAAATTTTTTCATAAATCCCTCTTTTCGTTGTAAAAACAACCGACTTGTTTTAATTATTGTACTATAATATCATTACTATGTCAAGAAAGGAGACAAATTATGATTAGAAAAATAATTAAAATTGATGAAGAAAAATGCAACGGTTGCGGAGCTTGCGCCGCTGCTTGCCACGAAGGTGCGATTGAAATGATCAACGGCAAGGCTCGTCTTACCAGAGAAGATTACTGCGACGGGCTTGGGGATTGTCTGCCTGCTTGTCCTGTTGATGCAATCTCGTTTGAAGAGCGTGAAGCACCTGCTTATGACGAAGCGGCTGTTCTCGCCGCCAAAGCAAAAAAGAAAAGCCCTTTACCTTGCGGTTGTCCAGGTACGCAATCGAGAGCCATTCAACGCGAAGAACACTCCTGCCCCACAGTTAGCTCGCCTATTGTCAGCAGGCTTTCGCAATGGCCCGTACAGATAAAGCTCGTGCCTGTAAACGCACCGTATTTTAACAGCGCAAATTTGCTTATTGCGGCAGATTGCACGGCTTATGCCTACGGCAATTTTCATAACGAATTTATTCGCAATCGAATCACGCTCGTTGGTTGTCCTAAACTCGATGACGTAGATTATGCCGACAAACTTACGGCAATTCTTGCAGGCAACGATATTAAAAGCGTGACAGTCGTTCGCATGGAAGTGCCTTGTTGCGGGGGAATTGAAAATGCCGTGAAACGCGCTTTGATTGCAAGCGGAAAAATGATTCCGTGGAGCGTCGTTACAATCTCCACGGATGGAAAAATATTGGAATAACAAAGTATAGGTTGAAAAATTTCGTGAAACGTGCTATAATGACCATACAAACGCAACAAAGGAAAAACAGTATATGGAATACACCTTACAAGAAAAATACGATTTGATTAAACAGCACTTATTAAATACGCAATCCAAGAACCCTATTAAAATCGCAAAAGAATTGATGAATAAAGACTTTATCAATATGCACGGTCCTGAACATCATTTCCTTGACGGTGCGGCGTTTTTGACTGCGTATAAAAATGCAGGCGGTGATATTGATTTACCGACTTGTATGGAAACGCTCGCAAAAAGAACGATTATGATGCCAGGCGCAATGTGCGGATATTGGGGTGTTTGCGGTTCGGTAACTGCGGTTGGCGCTGCCCTTTCCGTTATTCATAAAACAAGTCCTTTGAGTACGGACGATTATTACAAGGATAATATGGAATACACTTCCGCCGTGATTTCTAAAATGAGTAAAATCGGCGGTGCGCGCTGTTGCAAACGAAATGCTTTTATCTCTTTATCGAATGGCATAAAATTCGTCAAAGAGAAATACGGCATCGAAATGGAAACGGAAACGATTGCATGCGACTACAAACTGAAAAATTCGCAATGCATTCAAGAAAGATGTCCATTTTATAAAAATTGAAAACGGGAATAGAAAAGAATTTCCCCATTCTCTTTTCTTTGTTTACTGCGTATCAAATTTTGAGGGGTGACGGCTGATTTTCCGTCACCCCTTGTCTTTTATTATCATACCGATAAATTGGAATTTATCTCTCGGTATCTATCAATACAGCTCTGCACGGTGAGCCTTCTGCGCCCGCCAAGTTCAGCGGAGCAGCATTCAAAAAATAAACGCCCTCCGAAACCGCCGCTAAACGAATCCCCTCAAGCAAAACAACATTAGTAGACAATAGTGCAAGATGTACCGCCATTGGTGCGTTTTGCGGTCCGACTGTCTGAGACTCATTTCCCAGAAGTAAAATATTTGAAGATGCAAATACCTTTGCCGCCTCTAATGATACTTCTACATCTCCTTTTATCAGAATTCTCTTTGCCGCTTCCGGATTATGCTTTTTCGCTTTTTCAATAATTTCCGTGGCGTCATTATCGGTAACAACCCCACTATGCTCCGCTACGTAAGCCATTCCGATAAATGTCTCCAAAGACATCTCATCCACGGTTTTTCCGTCTTTAATAAAATGACACGGTGCATCTATATGCGTGCCGTTGTGCGCACACATACTAAATGCCGTCAAATTATATACTTCGCCCTTTTCCATCGATTTGAGTTCCTTTTTCTCCGGCATCGGATCGCCGGGATACACTTGGCAGCCGAAAACTTCTTGGGAAATATCGTAGATTTTCATTACCTATTCTCCGTCAA
>JAZOPU010000092.1:0-1439 GCA_045655705.1 Candidatus Scatosoma sp. | reverse complement strand
TATAATATATGTAATCGTAGCCCGATTGTCGCCAAACGATTGCTCCCCCGAACGCATAAAGCGGTCGGGGGAGCAAATTTTTATCAGTTATACACCGCTATACGCTGCGAAACCGCAATCGATCGGAAGTACCACGCCCGTGATTGCCGAAGCCGATTTGTCGTCGCAAAGGAACAGCGTTGCGCCCAAAAGCTCGTCCGCGTCTACAAATCTATTCATCGGCGTACCTTTCAAAATTTTCGCGCTTCTTGCCGTAGGCGTGCCGTCTTCGTTGAAAAGAAGCGATTTATTTTGCGCCGATACCAAGAACCCAGGAGCAATCGCGTTGCAACGGATACCCGTACCTGCAAAGTGCGTGGCAAGCCATTGCGTGAAGTTGGAAATACCCGCTTTCGCCGCGCTATACGCAGGGATTTTCGTTAAGGGGGTATAGGCGTTCATGGAAGAAATATTCAAAATACAACCTTTCTTTTTCGCTACCATGTCTTTGGCGAACGCTTGCGTGGGCAATAACGTGCCTTGGAAGTTGAGCTTGAACACGAAGTCTACACCGCTTTGGTCAAGATCGAAGAAAGACTTACCGCCTTCTTTCGCCTCGTGTTGATATTCGTTATCCGTCGTCGCTCTGGGATTGTTTCCGCCTGCGCCGTTTACTAAAATATCACATTCGCCAAGGTCTTTTTTCACCATTTCGTTTACGCTTTGTAAACTTTCAAGCTCTAATACGTTCGCTTTATACCCTTCGCAAATATATCCTTCCGCTTTGAGTTCGTTTGCAAGCTTTTTCACCGCTTCTTCGTTCAAGTCAAGAGCAGCAACCTTTGCACCGCATTGCGCAAACGCACGCGCCATAGCCCCGCAAATAAGCCCGCCTGCACCCGTCACTACCACTACTTTTCCGCTGTAATCAATATTCAAAGGTAAATTCATTTTATTTGCTCTCCTTTAATTTCTCTAACATATCCCATACGCCAAGCATATACATAATGCCAAGTGCTCTGTCATAAAGTCCGTAACCAGGGCGTACCGTTCCAGGTTTTTCGTCCCAAAGATGTCTGCCGTGGTCGGGACGGATATAGCCGTTAAAACCACAATCGTGGTACGCTTTTAAGATTTCTAAAATGCCCGTATCGCCGTCGCAATCTCTATGGCTTGCTTCGCTGAAATCGCCGTTTTCAAAATGCTTGACGTTCCGAATATGCGCAAACGCAATTCTGTCGCAATGCTTTCTTACAATTTCCGCTACGTTGTTGTTAGGATTTGCATTCAAGCTACCCGAACACAGCGTCAAGCAGTTGTATTCGTCGTCTACCATTTTAAGGAAACGATCAATACTCGGTTCGTCCACCAAAAGGCGGGGCAACCCGAAAATATCCCAAGGGGGATCGTCCATATGGATTGCCATTTTGATATCGCACTCTCTACAAGTAGGCATAATC
>JAZOPU010000091.1:0-1385 GCA_045655705.1 Candidatus Scatosoma sp. | reverse complement strand
AAGAAAAAGCCCGTAGATTCCATTCGAGCAATCGTATAATTAAGCGTAAAAAATTCCGTCTGCTTTTTGCAGGCGGAATTTTTTATTGACATTTCGTTCCAGGTATGGTATACTTGTTTTATGATAAAATGTATTCTTTTCGACCGCGACGGCACGCTGGGCGAGCTACAAGATAAACGCTATCCGCAAACGCTCAAACCCTACGCGGATATCCCCGCCTTTTTCTCGTTTTTACACGAAAAAGGGTATCTCGTCGGGATTATCACCAATCAATCGAGTATTGCCCGCGGTACGGGCGCGGGGTATGATTTCGACGCGGAATTCACCGCCTACGACGCGGATATTTGGGAAATTTGCCCGCACGACGATAACGATAAATGCGATTGCCGAAAGCCCAAAAGCGGGCTTTTATACGCCGTTTGCAAACGCCTGTGTTTGCGCCCTAACGAATGTCTTGTCGTAGGCGATCGCGTAAGCGATATGATTTGCGCAAAAAACGCGGGCGCAGACGCAATGTTGGTGCGCACAGGTTATGGAGAACGGGAAATGGAAACAGCTCGCGCCTTATATCCTGAAATTCGCATTTGCGAGCGTTTTGATAAAATTTTAGACAAGGAAATATTATGAAACTGACCCCCTTCACACAAAAAGACTTCGACGGCTTATATGCGTTTATGCAACCGCTTTGGCATGAAACGTACGACGCGTTTTTGAGTAAGGCGCATATCGATAGACTACTGGATTGTTATTTCTCACCCGTGGGCTTGGCACGCTATCGCGCGCTTGGCTACGAGTATTATAAAATCGACGATATCGGCGTTTTGGTGTTCGTGGATAGGGGCGATTATTTGTATATGGATAAGCTGTATTTGCTCCCTTGCGCACGCGGAAAAGGCTATCCCGCGTTTGCATTTGGGGAAATGGCAAAACGGGGTAAGGATATCCTTTTGAGCGCGAATAGGCAAAACGCACGAGCACTCAAATGTTATCAAAAAAACGGATTTGTTATCGAAGAAGAAAAGGAAACGGATTTCGGGAACGGTATGATCAACTACGATTATATCTTGCGAAAAAAGGTAAAATGAAAAAATATTTTCTTTTTTTGACGATAACACCAAAAACAGTTGATAAAAGCGCAAAAATGTGCTATACTACATAAGCAAATGCGTGAAGTGTAGTATGTTACAAACACGGCCTTATGGTCAAGCGGTTAAGACGACGCCCTCTCACGGCGTAAACTCGGGTTCGAGTCCCGATAAGGTCACCACGATGCCACCCAAAAGGGTGGCTTTTTTCGTGGTAACCTTATCGGGAAAGGTGAAGAATACGTCGGTTCGCGCGAGGAGCGATAGCGACGACACTTTCCGAGGGTGCCCTTTTAAGGG
>JAZOPU010000090.1:0-22326 GCA_045655705.1 Candidatus Scatosoma sp. | reverse complement strand
GCACTCAAAGCGGAAGGTTTCTTAACGAGAGACCCTCGTGCAAAGGAAAGAAAGAAGTACGGCTTGAAGAAAGCTCGTCGTGCACCTCAATTCTCGAAGAGATAACAAAAAAGAAGAAACACTTCGGTGTTTCTTTTTTTTTGTTGTTTTTAAGTTGTGAAAATATTATTTTTTCAAACACAATATTTCGTTTGCATCTAAATCTAATATTCTACAAAGATTTGCCAACGTATCCAAGGCAGGAAACGCTTTTCCATGCACGTAATCGGAAACGGTGGGTTGTTTAACCCCTAATTGTCTTGCTATTTCCGTTTGCGTGAGAGAGCTTTGCTGAATTGCAAGTGCTATTTGTTCGTTAATTTCTGATAACGTAATCATTTTTTTCTCCTGTTTCATTTCTTTACTTATATTTTATAGGAAATACCTATAAAATACTTGACTTATAGGTATTGTCTATAATATAATAAAAATACGCCAACACATCTTAATGCCAAATAAAGCCAAACTCCCTATTCTACCCACAAGTAGAGTAGGGAATTTGATATAACGCATACGTGCGAACGCCAAAGGCGTATAGCGCAAGTACAGCGTGCTATTCGTTATCGCTCATAGCACGCCTATAACGTTTGTCTTCTACACGCCCGTGCCAATATATTGGCACGGGCACTGAATGCTACTAGTGATCTATTCTGCAACTATTCACGAAGTGAAAAACTTCACTTTCTCGTGCGCTTTGCGCGTTGTTCGTGCGCGGATAAGAAGTCCATAATCGCTTGGGTGTTTTGCTCTGTTTTTGGTTGTTCTTGCGGTTTTTCGTCTGATACAGGGGGCTCGGGGGTGTCTTTTTTTTCGCCCGTGTTCATAAGTGATTGTAAAAATTGAAATATTCCCAGCGGTTCCAAGGCTAAAAATTCCTCCTTTTGAAAAAAATCACGCAAAAAAAGCGAAAAACAGTGCGTTTTTATTTGCGTTGCTTTTTAATTTGGGTTATAATAGAATATGCGTTAAAGTAGGTTTATTATAACCAACTTTCACGCGCAACCAACTTTTTCAAGTTAAGGAGCATATTATGCACAAAAAATTATTCAGCGTTTGCGCGGCGGCGATGTGCCTTACGACGGCGTTCTCGTTCACCGCTTGCAAAAACGACAATTATACGCAACCCACGCTTTCGGGTTACACTTCCAGCGAAAGCAAAGCGGAGAGCAACGGCGGGTTTGCCGTGAAAAAGGACGGCTACGTCTACTTTATCAACGGCGCAGAAGAAAACACCGCTGAAAACGCGTTTGGCGAAGTAACCAAAGGCGCGCTTTGCCGTATTGCCTACGACAAGCTGACAGCGGGCGATTTCTCGACGGTGGAGACGGTCGTACCTATGCTATTCGTTGCGCAAAATTTCGACGCGGGTATTTATATTTACGGCGATTACGTCTACTACGCAACCCCCACGACCGACAAGAATTTGAGCGGTACAGTAGAAAGCGGATGGTTGGACTTCAAACGCGCCAAGCTCGACGGCAGCGAAGCAATGAAAAACTACTATTTCCGTTTGGAAGACAACACGTCTAAATACCGTTTTGTCGAAGTAGACGGCGTGGTATATTGTATGTACGAAGAAGAGGGCGCGCTCAAATCGTATAACACGGCGACAGAAACAACCACAACGCTTGCCAAAGGCATCAAGTCGGAGTCTTTCTTCTACGATACGAGCGATCCCACGAACCCCTACGCATATTATACCATGGCGGTAACCAAGGACGCGGACACGGCGCACTCTTCGGCGTTTGAATACGACCAGCTCTACCGCGTTTCCGCGGCAACGACGGTGTCGGTGGACAAGGACAAGGCTTCGTATACGGCAACGGATAAAACGGACGGCAAAGCGTTTGAAAAGACGTACGATTTCAACGAAACGTATATGCAAGAACAAAACGATACGTTCAAGAAAGAAAACGAAGACAAGGACGCCAAAGCGCCTTACGATTTTGAAGATTACACCACCTATCCCTACGTCAACCTTGGTCAGCTCATACTTGACGGTGTGGGCAAATCCACGGAAAAAACGCAGTATAACTACGACAGCGAAACGCAAAGCGCGGTGGTTGACGGTTATAACTACACGATTACGGGTTATCAAAACGGCGGTGTGTATTTCACGCGCAGTGACCTGCCCGCAACCAGCTCTTCGGTAGAGAACGCAAAGCTTTTCTATCTTGCTGACAGCGACACGAAAACGGGCTGGAACGCAATCTCGGGCAATAGCTCGGATAAAATCAAGACGGTAGCCAACAGCACGACGAACGCGTCTGCGACGGCGGTTTACAGCGTGGACGGAAACGGCAACCACACCTATTATTATATCGACGCAAGCGGATTTTTGTATAAGCAAACGGGCGAGACGGCAGTGCGTATTGCTACGGGCTTAACGGACAACACGCTTTGGAAGATAGACGGGGATTATTTATACTACTATTCGGCGGCGGAAGTAGGCAATTCCCTTTCCAAAATCAACGTAAGCGGAACGCAAGACGACTATAATAAAGCGTCGATGCTCAAAGACGAAGCGAAAAAGCAAAACGAATACACGCCCAAAAAGCTTGACTTTTTGACCTTTAACGATTCTTGGTATAAGCCGGAAATTTTCGGTAACACGGTGCTCTATTGCGGAGCGCAATCGACGGGCGACGTTTCGTATAACTATATCTATGCGGTAGATATGGAAAACGTGGCAACGCAAAACGAAGCGTATAAGACGGTTACGGACGCAATCGGGGAAGCACACGCCGACGTGCAAAACGCTTTAAAATACTACTTCCAAACGGGCAAAACGACCGTTTACGACGAACTCAAAGACCAATACTCGGAAAAACGCCAAGAAGAATTCACCGCGTTTACCGCGCGCTTTGGCGAAGGCAAAGAATTCTCGCTTTATAACGCGTTCGTAGCGCAAGTGGGCGCAATGAAAGCGGAAGATATAGATGCGATAGATGCGTATTGGACGAACGCTTTGACACTCGAAGCGGAAGAAGCGGAAGAAGAAAAAGGACTTGCAACGTGGGCGATCGTACTGATCGTGGTAGGCTGCGTACTCGTGGTGGCGACGGCGGTGCTCGTGCCCGTGCTTGTGGTGCGCGCGAAGAAACGCAAGAAGGCGCTTTTGGAAGAAGCGACGGTAAATGCGTATAAGCGCAAGAAGATTGACACGACCGACGACAAGACCATCGACGTTTACGCGGACGACGAACAGGAAGAAAACGCACAAAACGCGGAAGAAACAACACAAGAATAAGCGATAACCGTTCCCTACACACAGGGAACGGTTTATTTTGGAAAAAAAGACAAAAATTTTTTGAAAAAAATGAAAAAAGCCTGTAAAAACGGTTTACAAAAGTATAAAATATAAATATAATATAGCAAAACACGAAACGAGGGAAAAGATAGATATGGCAAATTATATATTATGCCCGCGCTGTGAACTCAATTTCATCGACGCGGATACGCAAGAATATTGCGAAGTTTGTATGAAAGAGTTAAGCGGGGAAAAGACGTTTACCGACGATTTTGAAGCGGAAGAAGCAATCGAAGAAACGGAACTTTGTCCTATTTGCGGTGAGAATTATATGCCGTACGGTGAAAAAATGTGCGAAGAGTGCAAGAAAAAATCGGCGTATGAAGAAGAAACCATGGACGAAGACGAAGACAAAGAAGACGCGTCGTGGCGGAGCTATCTTGACGACGACGAAGAAGAGCTCGACCTTGGTATTCCCGACAGCGAATTCGACGAAGAAGAGGAAGAAATCGAAGAAGAGGAAGAGTTTGAAGAAGAGGAAGAATTTGAATACGTCTCCCCCGACGACTACTACGATATGGACGACGACGAAGACGACGAGGACGACGACGAAGACGACGATTTCTAAAACAAAAAACACGAACCCCCAATCGGCATCGCGCCGAAAAAGGGTTCGTTTTGTTTTACAATGACTTTTTAAAGATCGTCCGCGTCTTGCACGGGAACTTCTTTCTTGTTTTGCGGTCTACCCGTATAACTCCCGTTCACGTCCGTTTGCGAAGGCTCGGGGAAAAGCTCCATAGCCTTTTTCGTGGGTTCGGGAATTTGGGCACGGCGTTTATCAGTCATTGTTCCCGCCGTGTTCATAGCTATGGTTTTCGCTATTTTTTGCACCGCAGTTTTTGTTCCCGCAGTTTTTATTGCCACAGTTTTTGTTCTTTTGGTTGTTTTGATTGTTTTGATTGTTTTGATTGTTTTTCATAAAAATCTCCTTATACTTTTGCAACGCTCAAAGAGCAATTTATTTTCTTACGCCTTCAAAGGGCAGGTGCAAATCAACGTAGCCCTGTCCTGCTTTACAAAGCGGACAAACTTTCCAAGCCTCGGTGGCAACGTGCATATACCCGCACTCGCTACAAATCCATAAAATGGGCTGTTCGCATTGATACAGCGTACCGTTTTTCACGGCGTCGCAAAGATATTGAAAGATAATTTTGTGTTGTCTTTCCACGTCCGCGACCATTTTATAAAGCGCGGCGATATCTTCAAAGCCTTCTTTTTTTGCTGTCTCTGCAAAAGTGGGGTAGATATCTTCCGCTTCGTTTTTCTCGTCGGTAGCGGCGAATTTCAAGCCTTCCACGAGCGTCCCCGCATGAAAGGGATAGCCTGCGTCGAACTCGATATTGTCACGGCTACCCGTTTTTTCAATAATCTTGTTGAAAAATTGCGTAGCGTGCAACGTTTCGTTTTTAGCGATGGTGCGAACGGCGTCGGCAAGCGTTTTCAGCTTTTCGTTCATAGCCAGCTTTGCGATCATTTGATAACGCATACCCGCCTGACACTCGCCTGCAAACGAACGCGCAAGGTTTTTAAAAGTTTCCGTGTTTTCAAATTGCATAATCATAACTCCTACTTTAAGGCGTTGCCTTTGTAGAAACAGTATGCAACCAAAGGGCGCGAATATACGCACAAAGCTTTTGGGAAAGTATGGAAAAACGCTTGCGTTTTCGCGCGCGAGCGAGTACAATAATATAAGTGAAGTATTTCTTAACTTTTCGCTTGGCGAAAAAATTTCACTTGCGCTTGCGCAAATTTCACTGCGTAGCAATTTCACTTTTCACGAAGTGAAAAATTTCACCGCGACTGAAAGGAGCAATATGTTTCATATCGTACTCGTTGAACCGGAAATCCCCCAAAACGCGGGCAATATCGCCCGTACCTGTGCCGCTACGGGCGCGCATTTGCATATGATCCGCCCGCTTGGGTTTGAAGTTTCGGATAAATATTTAAAGCGCGCGGGCTTGGACTATTGGGATTTAGTAAACGTTTCCTACTACGATAGCTTTGACGAGCTCAAAGCCAAATATCCTTGCGCAAGGTTTTTCTTTTTCACGACCAAAGCGCAAAAGAACCATTGTGAGGCTTGCTTTCAAGAGAATGATTTTCTCGTTTTTGGCAAGGAAACGAAGGGTTTAGACGAAAACCTATTATTAAAGCACGCGGGCGAATGTTTACGTATTCCTATGCGCGAGCAGGCGCGCTCGCTCAATTTGAGCAACTCGGTGGCGGTGGCGCTGTATGAAGCGCTCCGACAAACGGATTTTGCGGGGCTTTCTTCCACAGGCGAACTGCACGAGCATAAATGGTCGGATTTGTTGTAAAATGCGTATAAAATTATAAAATACTGTCAATAACCTCCGTGTGACAAAATACGGAGGTTATTTTTTTATGAAAAAGTTTTGCATAATTTTTTTCACGTTCTTCATAATAAGTGTAACGGCGTTGCCGTTTATGGGTTGTAAGGCGCAAATACCAAGTTCGCAAACGGAATATTTGCGTATGCATATCCGCGCGGACTCCAACCAGCCCCAAGCACAAGACGTGAAATATCTCGTACGCGACGCGGTCGTGGAATACCTTACCCCGCTCGTGGCGGAATATTCCACCAAAGCCCAAGCGGTGCAAGGCGTAACGGCGCATACCAAGGAAATTGAACAAACGGCGAACGCCGTCTTGCAAGAACAGGGTTTTTCGTATACGGCGAAAGCACAAGTGCGCGTAGAAGCGTTCCCCACCCGCGTATATGAAAATTACACGCTCCCCGCAGGCGAATATACCGCGCTTATTATCGAGCTTGGCAAAGGCACAGGGGATAACTGGTGGTGCGTGGTCTACCCGCCTCTTTGTTTCACGGCAACGGGCGGAAACGTGGAATATAAGAGCAAAATCGTAGAAATTATACGACAGTGGAAAGAAAGGTAAAATATTACCACAACTTTTCGCGTAGCAAAAATTTTCACTTTACCTACATACAGGAGGAAATAGTATGAGAAAAACAATCAAAAAGGGACTAATCGTAACGGCGGCGGCGATTTGTACGCTACTTCCCGCTTGCGCTACGGGTTGTTCCATGTCCAAGAATATGGAGCAAGGCGCGGTGCAAGAATACGTATTGCAAGCCGCGCTCTTAAAACAAGGCTCGAAAGGCAGTGAAGTACGGGAAGTGCAACGCCGTTTAAAAAATTGGGGCTATTATAACGGCGCGGTGGACGGCGTGTTTGGCAAAGGCACGAAAGACGCCGTAATCGCGTTCCAAAAAAAGAACGGTATCAAAGCGGACGGGATCGTGGGCAAAGCCACCTATCAAGCGCTGGGCATGAACGAATCGTATAATATTCTTTCGGGCGGTTCGTCCACCACGCAAACGAATGGCTTTGGCGGATATTCCAGCTCGGACGTATACCTTCTCGCCCGCACTATCTACGCCGAAGGCAGGGGCGAGCCGTATACGGGGCAGGTCGCGATCGGCGCGGTGGTTTTAAACCGCATACGCTCTAACCAATTCCCCAACACCCTTTCGGGCGTGGTATATCAAAAACACGCGTTCACGGCGGTGTCGGACGGTCAAATCAACTTAACACCCAACGACACGGCAATGAAAGCGGCGAAAGATGCCATCAACGGCTGGGATCCCACGGGCGGTGCGCTCTATTATTACAATCCCGCCGTGGCAACGAGTGCGTGGATCTTTGATCGGCAAACGGTTACCGTTATCGGTAAGCACGTCTTTGCCATATAATCAGGAAAGGGGAGGACAATTATGAAAGAACAAAAAACGACGGAAATCGCCACTAACGTTTCTTCGGGAGCGGAAAAGGTGGAAATCGTAGAAAAACAAGTAAAAACGGAAAACCCCAGCGTGAGCGTGGAAACGAAAGCGGGCAAAAAAACCGTGAGCACGCGCACGAAAAAACAGCCCGCGTCCAAAGCTACGCAAAAGGAAGAAAAAGCGGCGAAAGCACGCGTGGATGCGGCGCTGAAAAAGGAAAAAGCCAAAGCCGAACGCAAGGAACGGTTTGAAAAATTACGCGCGGAAATGCAAGCTCGCGCAGAGAAACGCGCCGCGGAAAAGAAAGCGAAAGCGGAAAAACGCGCCGCGGAAAAAAAGGCAATGATCGAAAAACGCAAAGCGGAAAAGGAAGCGAAAATCCGCGAACGCGCACACGCCAAAGCCAACCGCTCGCAAGAAAAATCCAAAGCCAAACGCCAAAAAACGCAAAAGCGCAAAAATGATAACGCTCGCGAAAGCAAAAAAGGCTACGGCGGTTGGCTTGCCGCGGTCATCTCGCTCGGCGCGGTAACGCTCGCACTCACGACGGCACTCACCGTCGGTGCGATCGATATGAACGCGAAAAACGAAAGTATGATGACGGGCTATAAAGCCACGACCTACGAGCTTATGGGGATTATGGAAAACGTGGAAAACGATCTCGACCGTGCCCGCGTGTCCGCTTCGCCCGTGCAACAAAGCCGTATCTTGACGGATTTGCTCGTCCAAGCCCGTCTTGCGGAATTAGACCTTGAAAAAATGCCCGTAAGTGCGGAGCAGGAAACCAATCTCACGTCGCTGATCAACCGCGTGGCGCGTGAAAGCGAGCGTATGCTCGCTAAGCTCCGTCGCGGAGAACGCTTGGATAGTCGCGATCAGGAAATTTTAGAAAACTTATACGCGAAAAACCGTAGCGCCCGCGAGCAGGTAGGCAATTTGTCCGAAACAATGACGGATAATATGTTCACGGACTTTATGAAAAAGGGCGAGGGTATGCTCAAAGACGTGATTGAAAAGGTAGAAAACGCCACGCTCGACGAGAACAACATCAGTGAAAACAGCGGAGCAGGTATGCGCCGAAATGCCGACGCACCCCCTATGGGCGAAGAAAACGCGCAAAAAATAGAACCGTCCAAAGCGGAAGAGCTTTGTCTAAACTATTTCTCCGCGTATAATATCAGTCAGTTCCAATGTATCGGCGAAACGGTCGCACGCGATTACACGGCGTATAACGTACAAGGCTACGACGCCAACGGCACGATGCTGTTTGCGGAAATTGATTGCGGTAGCGGAAAACTGCTTCGCTTTGACTACTATGAAGATTGCAACAGCGAAACGTTCGATCTTGAAAACTCACAGCGTATTGCCGAAGAATTTTTGAGCGGGCTTGGCTATGAAGATATGACCGCCGTACGCTTGCGCGAAAACGGCACGGACGCCGATTTCACGTTCGTGTATAGTAGCGACGGCGTGGCGTATTATCCCGATAGCGTACACGTGAAAATTTGCCGTACGCGCGGTGTGGTGACGGGCTTCGACGCTACGAAATATATCCGTAACCACCGCGATAGAAAAGACGTGCAAACAAGCGTTACGCTCTTTGAGGCGCAAGAAAAATTGCACGCTGGTTTAGAAGTTACGAGCGCACGCCTTGTAGTCGTAGAAGCGGGCAAAGAAGAACGCCCCGCGTATGAATTCGTTTGCAACTACGGCGAAGAACAATACGTGATCTACACCGACGCACAAAGCGGAGAAGAACTCGCCATCGTCAATTTGAAAAATTTAAGCTAAAAGAAAAATGCTCCACTCGGAGCATTTTTTCTTGCGTAAAAAATTTTTTTGAAAAAACTCTTGACGGATTGACTTTTATGTGTTATACTATAATCAGTATTCAATCTCAATAAGAGCGGAAAAGAGTATGCAAGAAAGACAGACGAAACAAAAACAAATTATCTACGACGCGTTAAAAACGCTCAATCACCCGACGGCGACGGAAGTGTATAATTACGTACACGAAGCGTATCCGACGGTTTCGCGCGCGACGGTTTTCCGCGTATTGAGCGGATTTTCTTGTGGCGGGCAAGCGTTAGAATTGCGTTTTGCGGGGAACGAAGTGCGGTATGATTATAACACGCACGCGCATTGCCACGGTCGGTGCGTTTGTTGCGGGAAAGTAACGGACGTTTTGGCGGGCTTAATCGACGAGCGTATTTTTAAGAGCGCGAAAGCGTGCGACGAATTTGCGATTGAAGGATACGCGGTAGAATTTTACGGCAAGTGCAAAGAATGTCGAAATTTGAATTAAGAAAGTTTGGGAAGTTTTATAAAAACCGTTGACATTTGAAAGGAAAAGGGATATAATAAGAAAAAATGCAGGTGTCGCCTAGCGGTATGGCGGCAGCTTCCCAAGCTGTTCCCGGCGAGTTCGACTCTCGTCACCTGCTCCAAATCAGTATAATCCGAACTATTTGTTTACAACAAGCGAATGGTTCGGATTATCTTTTTATTTGGATTAACAATCGAATGCTGACGCTCATTCTTCGCTATTCCGTCGCCTCGCTCCTTACGGATTATCTTTTTCTTAAAAAGAGATGTACATAGTTATACAAATCCTCTATATGGATGCAGGTATTAAAAACGCACAACGTTCTTTCGGTATACAATTTTACCCGTAAAATATTTTACTTCTTGGCTTAGTTTTTTTTGTAAAAATTTTTATATTTTTTTACAAAAAACACTTGACAGGCTGTTTTTTTTGTGTTATAATACGAACAAAACTTACAAAAGGAGCACTTATGGGCGTACATTTTATATTAAAAAAGCATGGTGAAAGTTTAGAAATGTTTGCAAAACGGCTTAATTTATCTAGACCGACGGCTACTAAACTTGTTCAAGAATACGACAAAGGTAATGATGTTTCGGAAGAGTATAAAATTTTGTTTCAAGAAATAGAAAAAAGAGAAAATGATACAGACGAAGAGTTTGGATGCTACTTATCTCAAATTTATATCCCTCAAAAAACAAAAAAACTTGTGGAACATGTTGGAGCTTTTATTCAAAAGAACCAACAAGGAATTCCCTTAAGCGACGAAGATTTAAAGGTTGCGAAAGATTTATATTTCTATCTGCCAGAGTTACAAGCAAGGAAAGATGACGAGGATTTATTAAAATTGTTTTATAAACTACCTGAAATCAAACGAGTTTTGTATAAAAAAATTCCAGTTGCTAATTATTCCGTTTCTTATATAGAAGAATTTTCTATATACGTGGCCGAAGAATTATCAAAGCTTTTACCAAATGGTTATATTCGAAGGCATTTCCCTTTTAAAATAACCTTTGCGAAGCTCGACGACTATATTCTAAGCAAAGGGAAAATTCCTAAAGATAGTGAAAGACTTTCTATTCAAAATATAAACAAAGCCGAAAAAATAGAAAAAGAAACGTCGGCGGATTTTTGCGACAAAGATAAAATGTCAGACCGAGAGCCTGTTTCTCCAAGAGAAGAAGACGGTAGCGCAAAAGAAGGCAAGAAGGATATAGCCACGTTAGGATTATGTATAGATGAAGGTAGAGAGATTGTTTATCATTTAGCTTTTACAACTCAAAAAAAATATTGTGGCCATACGGTATTTGAAGTTGCACTTCACGAAGTTTTTCATTGGTTTCAATACGAACTTGCAAACGCAATTGTAATTGAGGGGTTAAAAGCGGATATTGTAGAACAGATATTGAAAGCTTATAAATATAGTTATGGTTTAAATAAATATATTTACATTCAGCCGTGGGGCAATTTTTATGCATATAGATGCCAACTTGTTGAAAAAGATGCAAACTGGTTTGCCGATTACGTTTACAGCGTTCAAGAAACAAGCAAACCGAATACCGAACAAAAGTTTAATAAAAGAAGGACAACGATAAACGAAATAAACAAATTAAAAGGTCAATTATTGCATAGAGAAGAAATCTATGAAATATTAGAAAAAAACATTCCTGATTTCAAAAGAGGTAGTTTTCAACTTACCGATTACTGCTACAATAGGATAAACGAACCAATAAAGAACAATATTTTGAAAGGCAAAAAGGCAGTCTTTTTATTTGAACTGCAGCCTGATGGAAACCATTACAAAGTTTTGGGCGAAAAATATCCATATAGTGGTGTAATTGAGGCAAAGCGAAGAGGCGATAAGTTAGAGACGGTAAAAGAATTTTATTGGCAAAACGGGAAAATAATAAGCAATGCAAGTGGAGCCGTCTTATTTGAATAAACAAAAGGAGGAAATTTATGACAGAACAAGAATTAAAAAGAAGGTTTGATGAACTTTCTGTAGAGTTGGAAAAAATGAGAGAACCAATAAAAAAGGGCATAAATATTTTTAGCATGGTTGGTCTTGCTAGACAGGAAACGAAACATTCGTTTTTCTTAAGCAACCTATTAAAAGTGGATAATCAATTAGGGTTTGGTAAAAAGCCAATTGAACAGTTATGCAATGCTATTTGGCGCTATAAGCCTAATCAAGAATTGTCCCCAAACGAGTGCATATTAAAAAAAAGGGGGATTACTTCATTTGATAAACTAAAAGACGCTTTTGTTACAGATGATTTACAAGTAATAAGAGAAAAGTATAGTAGTGATATGAGCGGTGAAAAAAGCTATAGAGATATCACTATTGTTTCCGAAAAGAATAGGAGTGTAATGGTAATCGAAAATAAAACAGATTCAACCACTCACGACGACCAGTTGGTTAAATATGAAGATGCGGTAAATAATGAATATCCTCAATATAAAAAGGTTTATGTGTATCTTACGTTGCATGGCGAGAAGCCAACAAACAAAAAAGGAGATTATAATAAAAATTGGTGTATTTTAGATTATTCAAACGAACAAGGTGTTTTATCTGTTATAAAAGCTTTATTAGGTGATGTTAGTACAATAGAAAAGAATAAAGGCAAAGTAAAAAACGTTTTAGGAGATTATATAGAGATGGTAAATTTAGAATTATTAAATAACAAAGACGTATTGAAAAAGTGTAGAGACATAGTAAAAGAGCATAAAGAAGAATTAGATATGATAAAAAAATATTTATCTGTTTTTGAGGAAATTCAAAATTTCTTGGAAAACAAATATAATAATAACCTCCATACTAATTTGTGTATTGAGGATATCTGCCTTGTTGGGAAGACTTATAGCCAAATTAACTTTACCACCGATTTTACGAGGAAAAATTTTTCAAATGACGATGTATGTTATTCTATTCAGTATGATACAGCAACTCCCGAAGCAATAGTAGGAGTAGGACGAAAAAAGGATTCAACAACTAAGAATAGTACTTATAACTGTAAAATTCTTAAGGCGTATAGAAAAAAAGCCCAAACTAATACTATTGTTTCGCAAGAAATATATTTCAAGTATAGTGAATTTTTTGCGGCCCAAGATAAAATTCAATTTGTAGCCGAGAAGCTTAATCCATTTTTACAAAAAATAGATGATATTGAAAAAACTGCGGAAACAATAATACAAAGCAATCCATAAATCATAAAAAAGTACATAAAAGGCGAACGAAGGATGAGTTTTTATTTTAGTAAAAGCAAATTTACCGATTATTGTTTTTGTAAAAAATTTGCGTGGCTGTCTAAATATAAGCCCGAAACGGTAATATCGTCGATGGATACCAAGCGGATAGAAGATGGGCATTTGGTCGGCAAGTTGGCGCAAGAAAAATACGTTATTGACGTGGACGTAACTGTTAGAAATAAAGACGGTTCGCTTAATCTTTCCCAAATGATAGAGCAAACAAAAAAATATATTTCGCTTGGCAAAAAAGCAATAGGCGAAGCGTCGTTTAGCTATAACGGCATATTTTGCTCGGTAGATATATTATTAAATGACGGCGACGGATTTACCGTTATCGAAGTGAAAAGTTCTAAACAACAAACGCCAACAAAGAGCCAACCGTTAGGGACAAAAGAAAAACACGAGATAGACGCATCTTATCAAAGGTGGGTTTTAGAAAAGTGTGGGATAAAGGTAAATAAGGTTATTTTATTACTCTTAAATAAAGATTACGTTTTGCAAGACTCGTTTGATTTGGACAAGTATTTCGTTGAAGTGGACGTAACGGCTTTAACGGCGGAAAAACAAGATTTTATCGAAAAAACGATAATAGAAGCCGAAAAGATTATGACGGACGACAATGAAGCGTTGGTTGACTTTAATACTAACTGTAGAAATTGCGATTGTAGAGAGTATTGTTTTAGAAATTTAGAAAGCCCGTCCGTGTTTGATATTTATAAACTACAATTCAATCACGCTATAGAGTTGTACAACAAAGGCGTTTCCTTTAAGGACGTGCCAAAACACTGCGATAAGATAAACGAAACGGCAAAAATACAAATAGCATATTCGGATAAAGATATCCCTTACATAAACAAATCGCAAATACAAAACTTTTTATCGACGCTTTCGTATCCCTTGTGTTTTTTGGATTTTGAAACGTTTAGTTTGGTAAAACCCGAAATAAAGGGAACGGGGATATATCAAGCGATTCCTTTTCAATATTCTACGCATTATATAGAAAGTGAAAGAGGACCGATAAAAGAAAAAAACTTTTTGGACTTAAGCGGTAATGACCCAAGACGGAGTTTGGCGGAAAGGCTTGTAAAAGATATTTCTACAAACGCTTGTATTTTAGCATATCACGTTTCGACAGAACAAAACATAATAAAAAACCTGGCCCGGCTGTTTCCGGATTTATCTATGCATTTAAACGCGCTTGTGGGGCGTTGTATAGACCTTGCGCCCGTTTTCCAAAACGGATATTATTATGTAAAGGAAATGAAAAACAGCTTTTCCATAAAAAGCGTTTCGCCTGCGTTATTCCCCGAAGAAAGAGAGATGGATTATCATAATTTAGACGGAATAAGCAACGGTAGTGAGGCAATGAGCGTATGGCAAAGGGTGAAAACAATGACGGACGAAGAAAAGCAAAAGGTATACGATGAGTTAATTACGTACTGCCGTTTAGATACTTTTGCGATGGTAAGAATATGGCAAAAATTGTGTGAAGTTTCAAAATGAATGATAGTCAAAGGAGCAAATTATGAAAAGGAAAGAAGACGACTTCTATTTTGTAGGTCCTTTTTGGATAATAGGGCAATCAGTAGAAGAGATAAATAGAGGAAACTTTGAATTATTAGCGCCGACAAAAGTTTTAGTTAATTGGGATGGTGAGTATGCTACAAAAGTTGCAAAGACCGAATTTTTGCATAAACACTTGTGGAACAAATACAAGTCAAAGTATAACAACGTAGAATATAATTATTTTCCAAGAGGGCGCGTGTCTTTTGATGCTACAAGTAAAAAAGTTTGGATGAATATACCACGCGGACTAAACGAAAGAATAGTTTTATCAGCGTTGATTAAGGAGTTCGATGTGCGCTTATCATACGAAGTCAAATATACCGACCCAACGTCAGGAAATCATTACGCGTTTGAGTTAAAGTAAAAGGGGTTTTATGGATTTTATACCAAAACATATTAACGATGCATTGAATAGAGATTTAGAACACTCTGCTGTCGAGATGGCAAAAGAGAGAAAACTTGTATTAGAGATTTTAGATTCTCTTGGAGATGAAATCTCTGAGCATCTCGGAAAGATTTTAATATATTCAAGCCTCGACTCTTATAAAAAAATTGTTAGCCATTGGGTAAGAGAGATTTCAACTTGGTGTCAAATAGTAGGTAGTTATACAGTAAAACCAAAGAGCAAGAAACTGCCCGTTAAAGAATATAAGAAATATGTGTTTGAAGGGTATGCCGAAAGTGAATCAGAGTTAAACTGGCGACTTACCGAAATAGAAGCAAGTAATAGAAGAACAAATAGTTTTCCACTAGTTGATTTAAGTAGCCAAAGATTAAAATTAGCTTGGGTAACTTATAAAAGTATTACAGAAAAAATCAGTAGTCTTTTTACTGAAAGTAAATTATATAGTTCACAGGAATACTTACAAGTTCTAAATCAACTATTAAGAAATTACTTAAACTTTAAGAATTAAGGTGGTAAATAATACGATGGGCCATTAGCGCAATGGTTAGAAGAAGCGATAAATAATCAAAACGGGAGATAAAAATTATGATGGAAACGATTAAAGTTGGGGAAAAGGTAGAACATAAAAAGTATGGCGTAGGCGAGATTTTTAAGGTAGAAATCATAGACGAAAGTTCTTGCACTTTACACGTTAAGTTTGAAAGTGGAGAAAAGGCATTTCATTATCCTACGATTATTAAGAACGATTTGGTTTTGGGGGATGATGACACACAATATTGTGCAACGTGGGATTTAGATGCTTATGAAGAAGAAATAAAGTATAGCGCATTGGTTAATCCCCTTAAATTGCTTTTATTGGAAGATGAAAAAGAGCGAGAGGCCTTTTTTAAGATGTTAGATACGGTGACGCCGAGCGAGAAATCCGTCCTCACAATGTTTTTTGGCTTGGAGAGTGAAAATCCAAAAAGTTTTAGCGAAATAGGGGCGTTTTTGGGCATAAGCGTGGAAAGGGTAAGAATGATGTTTGCCAAAGCGTTGCGTAAGTTAAGGCACCCAAGTAGGGCGAGGAATATTCCACAAATAATAAGTCTTTTAACTCCTAAAGAAAAGGAAAAAATTGAATTGTCTTTACAAAATTACGAAAAGTATATTTCCAAACATTTAAACGTTTTTTCGTTTACCGTGGGGAATAGCGGACGTGGAAATTCGTGTTGCTATACGTTTAAAGGCTCGCGTTATTGCAAGTTTTACGACGTAAAAATCAAATATACTGCAGATGGTTTAGCGGAAAATAGTAGAACGATTACGTTAAACTTATCGGGTGATGGCGAAACACAGGAAGAACGGTTTTACAATCATTGCCCTATCCGTATTATTGAGGTGACGGGAACGGTGGAATTCTGAATAAAACAATTTAAGGGTGATTTATGAAAAAGGAATTGGAGTTAACGGCGATAGAAAAAGAATTTGAAGAGGTAATAGGCTACGAATACATAAAAAAAGAGCTATACCGTATTTGCGATATTATGCAAAACGAAGCTGTTTATAAAAGACTTGGGGTTTCTATCCCAAGCGGAATAATACTTGACGGCAAACCCGGGATGGGGAAAACGCTCATGGCGAAATGTTTTATCAATGCAAGCGGAAGAACGGCGTATATTTGCAGAAAGGATAAGCCTAACGGGGATTTCGTCAATAAAATTAAGCAGACGTTTGAAGAAGCAAAAAGCAAAGCGCCGTCCGTTATTCTTTTGGATGATTTAGATAAGTTTGCTAATGAAGACGAACGGCACGTAGATGCGGAAGAATATGTTACTGTTCAGGCGTGCATGGACGAAGTAAAGGGCTGTAACGTATTTGTCATTGCGACCACCAACGATTTGAAAAAACTACCAAAATCCCTTAAGCGTGCAGGCCGATTTGACTGTATAATAAATATAGAGTCGCCTGGCAGCGAAGATGCGCAAAAAATTGTTGCGCATTATATTAAAGGAAAAAATTTTGTGGCGGAAGTGGATTTTCAAATGATAACGCGTCTTCTCAATGGAGCGAGCTGCGCGGATCTTGAAACGGTTATCAACGAGGCGGGAATTTATGCAGGTTACGCCCGAAAGGAAAAGATTGATACTGAAGATATCATCAAAGCCTGTATGAGAGTTATTTATAACGAACCTGAATTTGGAAAACCACATTCGGAGAAAGCGCTTAAAAAAATCGCTTACCACGAGGCGGGACACGCAGTTGTGGCAGACTTACTTTCGCCCAATAGCGTAAATTTTGTTTCCGTACGTCGGCACGGCGGAACGGTTGGCGGCTTTACTTCCTACTATCAAGATGAAGATTATTGGTTAGATATTGAGGAGATGAAAAATAGAGTTAAATCTGTTCTTGGGGGTAAGGCAGCAACGGAAATGGTTTTCGGGGTTGTTGATACGGGGGCAAATAGTGATATTCGTAGGGCGTTTGATATTGCTGAAAGGCTGGTAGATAATTATTGTGCCTATGGGTTTGACTCGTGGGAGAAATCAATGAATGCGTCTTTGGCGGTGGTGGAACGGAAAGAAATGCGTATATATGCCGAGTTGGATCAGGCTTATAACGCCGTAAAAAAATTGCTCGCCGAAAACAGGGGTTATTTAGACTCTATCGCAGGAGCGTTAATGAAAAAGGAAATTTTAACAAGCAGTGATATCGCAGGAATAAAACTTCAAAGCGTATAGTAAGGCATACAATTGACAATCACTCGCTAACACAAAAACTGTAAGCAAATGAAAAATACCATTTAATAAGCATATATTATTACATTGGTAGAAGGTTAATACATACAAGCAAAGTACAAGCCGTATATCATTAGATATAATACAATGCCTAACGGTGGGAATTTACAGTCCTGCCGTTTTTTCTTTTTACGACAAAATAAGATAAAAAATCTTTCAAAAAGATGTCAGGTGTACACGTTCTTGTACAGTTGACTATTGACTTTTGCTTTTTTATATGATAAAATAGAATTACAAATACGAACATATGTTTAGAATATGCTTTGTGTGGGTATATATAATTAAGGGGAAATCCCCCCTTTGTTTAGCTTGCAAGGATCGGCTGGCTTTGTTTGGCGTACATTTTTACGCTTGTGGGAGATATTCTCCCGTTTACCCGAAGTCGTTTTACATAAAGGGAAACAAAACGGCTTGTTTAGGGTTTTATTGTCGTACAATTTTTTACGACAATGTGCCGTCCTTTCGCTTTTAGGCAGCGGAAGGCTTGAGATGACTGACCAACGTTTCAAGTGGGCGCGCCAACGTTCAAAAAACGGGTTTGGCGATAGGTCTATTTTGTGGTACAAATTTTTAGGTACTACACTCTCAAAACTTCATAATTCGGATAGTAAATCCGTACGGAGAAGAACGCTTTAAGCGTGTTTAGATTCGTACGGATTTTTTATCCTATTAGGTCGGTGATAGTGTTTATCAGCGACTTTTTTACACCTTTTTTTAGAAAGGCCGTGAACTTTTCAATTTTCGTGTCCTTGGATATATAGAAGGACTTTTTGTTAAAAATGTAATATTTTACAAAAAACTGTCCTTGGTTAAGTGATGGGTTAAAAATCAAATTTAGGAGGAAATCAAAATGAGAAATTATCATCTTTACCACCCGCCGTGAGCGTTAAGCAAACGGCAAGCAAAACTTTATAGAAGTCTTGTAAAGTATAGCACACTATACTTTCCTTGAAAGTAGTGTGCTCTCCGAGGGCGAGTTGCCCGTCAAACAAAGCATTGATAATGCTTTGTAGGGACGAGGTGAGTGAAGGCATTTGCCTTGCCTGAACGATGACCGAGAACGGCGAAAACCGCACGCCGTTCGAGAAAAATAACGACCAAAAAAATAAAAAGGAGGGAATCAAAATATCGTATTTAGTATGCCATATGGAGAAGTATCACAAAACGGATATTTGCCCCATAGAAAATGAAAATGAGCGTGACGAAAACTACGTCGGCTCAAATACTTATATAGACAGTTCAAGAACGAAAGACAACTACCGCCTTTTGTTTAGGAACAGTTCTTATACGGATTTTATCAATGCAAGGATAAGCGAATTAAACTTACCTAAAGCACCAAGAAAAGATGCCGTGCTGATGGCTTCTTTCGTGCTTGGCTCGGATAGAGAATTTTTTAACGGATTAAACGAAGATGAGCAAAACGACTTCTTTCGTGACTGCACTAATTTCTTTATATGTCGATACGGAAGAAAGAACATAATCTCTGCCGTTGTCCACAACGACGAAACAACGCCACACTTACATCTAAACCTTATCCCCGTGAAAGACGGACGGCTCTGCGCCAAAGACTTACTTAATCGTAACGAGTTATCTAAACTGCAAACGGATTTTTACGAGCAAGTTGGAAAGCGTTGGGGTTTACAACGTGGAAAAGAAGGAAGCACTGCTTCCCATCTCTCTACTGCCGAGTTTAAGGCTAAATGTATCGTGGACGAAGCGTGGGATAAATCAACGGAGATTATCTCAACCGCAGGGAAACTTGCGCAAGTGGAATTAGAAACGATGGAAAAAGCCGTTCAAAAAGCGGACGAGCATTTTAGCGATACAATGAAAGAAATTTCAACGGCAAAAGCCGAGCGAGATAAAATCATTGAAGAACGTAATGCCGAAGCGGACTACACTCAAGCGTTGGAAGATGCAAAGCAAGGAAAGTTTGCTTTTAGTAAAAACGGGCTACGTAATCAAATCGTCGTATTAACTGCTGAAGTTCAACGTTTAGAAAAAGAAGTTAAACGTCAACAAGCAGACAACGGCTTGTTGTTCAAGGAACACCAAGAACTTTCAAAAGATAAAGATAAGTTCACTAAAATGAGTCGTGCCTACACTCTTTTTCGCGAGCGAGAACCCGAAGCGTTTGCACGTGCTTTTTATCGTGCTCCGTCTATCGTTGGAGCATTTATTCCTAAAGACGAGCCTATCGTCAACTTGGGAAAAAGCCGTTTAAGGCAAATCGAAGAAGAAATCGAGCGTGAAAAAGCGCCGAAAGAAACGAACAAAAAATTTAATAGTAAAGGAGATTAGAAAGGAGAGAAAAATTACTGAATAGATGTCAAGAAAGCGTAAGAACAACACAGGAATCCCTGACTTTGAAATCGATTCGCTTGCAAGGGCGTTGTTACCTGCGATTCAAAAGCTATTTGAAACGCAAGAAGGCAAGCGCGAATTTGAAGAATGGCAAGCCGAAAGGCAAAAATCACAACTGAATAAAAAACAAAATAAAGAATCTCGTTGATTACATAGAGATAACCGCCGATTAAGGTAAAGAAAATGAAAAGTAAATGTAGAAGATAGAAAGAACGGCGGACGGGTTTTGGCCGTTTTCGTATCCCGAAACAAAAAAACGGTCAAATATTTTATACAAAAAAATCTACTCGAAAAACTCTTGACAATAAAAAGTTTTTAGAGTTGAAAACGTCAATAATAAAAAAGTTGGCAGTACCCTATTGACAAATGAAAAATAAGTGATATAATGTCAACACTCGAAGAAAATGCATAAAAAACTAAAATTTCGAAAAAAATAGTTTACGATATAGTTTACAATACGTTTGACAAAACGCAAAAAAAGGTTTACAATAGTATATAACCTTGATTATAAGGAGAAAGAAATGGAAAAGAAAGATTATTATAATTTAATATTTGGAGATGAATATTATACGATTGACGATTTGAGATATAATCAAAAATTAGGTTTTATGTTTTCTAAAGATGAATTGGCGCAATTTTTTAGAGAAAAAGAACATTTTATCGAAGAAAAAAATGAAGATATCGAAAAATTGCCCTTAAAAACATTTAACTCTAAATATTGTTTTTACATTAATGGAAATTATTTGCTTTCTAATTATGTTCAATATTTATCTGCTTTTGTAGAAGACTTTAAAGCTAATCAAAAGACTTTATTTGCAAGAAACGTTAATGATATTATGATGTCTAGAGTTTTTTCGGAAGTCGAAGGAACCTTAAATGTAGAAAATGTTCCTACTACGCATAAGAGGGTTAAAGATATTTATCAAAATAAAAAATTGACCGATAAAAATGATATTATAATTAAAAATATGTTAGATGCAATGCGGTTTATCTCAAAAGAAAAACCAGCTTTTAATAAGGATAATTTATTGAAATTATATAATATTTTGAGCTCGAACTGCCTAGATGATGAAGATAAGTTAAAAGAAGGTGCTTATTATCGTGATGAGTATGTTTCAATAGGGGATTTTGATGGTGCGCCTGCTTCAATGATAGAAGAATGTATGGACACATTATTTGAATTTGTAAATAATCCAGAAAGCATAAAAAAGCACAAATCATTGTTGCCACATATTTGTCATTATTATATTTTGTATATTCATCCTTATTTCGATTATAATGGTAGAACAGCAAGAATGGTTTCTTTTTGGCTTAATTATATGTTTGAAATCAATAATGCCCCCTTATTTATGAGTGAAGCTATTAATGATAACAAACAAGAATATTATAGAGCTCTCACAAACACGAGAAACACGCACAACGATTTAACCTACTTTTTAGGATATATTTTGGAAACAGCAATTAAATATAATTTATTATATAAAAATTTAGAAGGAATCAAAGAATATTTATCTAAAACGGGCGACACTCTTACTTCTAATGAATGGGTATATCTTAAAAAGATAATTGTGCATAATTCGGATGGATATTTTAATCATAAAATGTTTTTAGAATATATTCATAATAATATATCAAAGCCAGGAGCATTAAAGATATTAAATGGCTTGGCGGATTATGGTATATTAGAAAAAAGGAAAAACAAGAAAAAAGAAGTCATCTACAAAGTAAATCCTGAAATTTTAACTTACAAATTTCAAAAGTAAAGGAGAATAAATAATGAATGCGGTAATTTACGCACGCTATAGTTCGGATAACCAACGTGAAGAAAGTATTGAAGGGCAACTCCGCGAGTGTATGGAGTTCGCCAACTCTACTGGCGTTACGGTTGTCGGGAATTACATTGACCGTGCGTTCTCGGCAAAAACGGACAACCGTCCCGAATTTCAAAAGATGATTAAGGACAGTTATAAACATTGCTTCGATATGATTATCGTGTGGAAGCTGGACCGTTTCGCTCGCAACCGCTACGACTCCGCGCATTATAAAAATCTCTTAAAGAAAAACGGCGTAAAAGTTGTTTCTGCGAAAGAGTCTATTGCCGAAGGTTCGGAAGGTATTCTCTTGGAATCCGTTTTAGAAGGTATGGCGGAATACTATTCCGCCGAGCTTTCCGAAAAGATACTTCGTGGTATGACGGAAAACGCGTTAAAAGGCAAAATGAACGGCGGGCAAAGTCCGTTCGGGTATTTCGTCGATGAAGATAGAAAATTGCAAATAGACCCAAAAACAGCCCCTATCGTGCAAGACATTTTCACAATGTATGCGGACGGTAAACGAATGCAAGAAATTGTGGATTGGCTGAAAGCAAAAAATATTTGTACACAAAAAGGCAAGCCGATGCGCGTCAACGTTATACAGTATATGCTCTCCAACCGCAAATATATAGGCGAGTACAAATACCGCAACGTGGTAATTCCCGACGGAATTCCTGCTATTATTTCAAAGGAACTGTTCCAACGCGTA
>JAZOPU010000089.1:0-32237 GCA_045655705.1 Candidatus Scatosoma sp. | reverse complement strand
TGATATCAAGCCCTATTTGCCGTTCACCGATTGTATTCCCCAAGCGGTCGGCGGGTATGCAACGGAACAGCAAACGCATAAACTGCAAGTGCATTTTCCGCAAACTTTACTGGATAAAATCCCAAAAGAAAAACAGGCGGGGCTTATGGAATGTCTTGCAGACGATCCGCGCCCGTCCTATCAAACGGACGAGCGGGAATACGGTATGCGCTTTGCGGATTGTAACGTGCGCTTTCGTGTGATAGACGGCACGTTAGAAGTAATAAGCGTAAAAACCGTTGACACGGGTACGCAAAAATGATATAATCAAAATATGAAACGGATAAAACGTGCAAAAATAACGGTATGGCAGTTTCTTGCCTTAGGATATCTCGCCGTCATAGCCATAGGCACTTTGTGTCTACTTTTACCGTTTGCAACGAAAACGGGGGAACGTACCACCTTTACCAACGCTCTATTTACTTCCACGTCCGCCACTTGCGTTACGGGGCTCGTACCCTACGACACAGGCACGCATTGGACGGGATTTGGGCAAGCGGTAATTTTATGTTTAATCCAAACGGGTGGTTTGGGGTTTATGACCTTCGTTTCGCTGTTATTTCAACTTCTCGGCAAACAAATGGGCTTATACGAAAGCAAACTGCTTATGCTCTCCGCAGGCGAAGAAAACCGTAGCAATTTAAAACGATTATTCAAACGCATTTTGCTCGGTACGCTCATTTTTGAAACGTTGGGTGCGCTTTTGCTATCCGTTCGTTTTATCGGTGATCTCGGCATACAAAGAGGCGTATGGTTTTCCGTTTTTCATTCCGTTTCCGCGTTTTGCAACGCAGGCTTTGATCTTATGGGCGGTGTTTTCGGTTCGGAAACTTTCGTATCGCTCACGCATTACGCCACCGATCCGCTCGTTTCCCTTACCATTTCCGCTCTAATCGTTATCGGCGGTTTGGGGTTCTGCGTTTGGGACGACGTTTGGCAAAAGAAAGGCAATTTAAAAAAATGCAACTTACACACGAAAATCGTGGTTACCGTTACGGGCGCGTTGCTACTCGTTTCCACGCTTTTATACGTATTCTTTGAAAGAAATAATCCTACGTTAGAAAGCTATACCGCAGGCGAAAAATTACTCGTAGCTTTTTTCAACGCCGTAACCCCGCGCACGGCAGGATTTAACACCGTCGATATGACGAAATTTTCCGATAGCGGGTATTTACTCACCGTTATGCTTATGTTCGTCGGAGGCAGTTCCGCCTCGACCGCAGGCGGTGTAAAAATCACCACTTTCTTCGTGATCGTTATGGGTATGCTTTCCGTATTCCGTGGCAAACGGGATATCGAACTTGGCAAACGACGTATTCACAATGCGCTACTTCGCCAAGCCCTTGCCGTGTTTATCTCTTGTTTGTTTATCGTGCTTTTTGCAACGTTACTCGTTTGCACCATAGAAGCGGATAATTCGGTGGCAACGCTACAAGCCGTGCTTTTTGAAACGGTTTCCGCCATTGCTACCGTCGGGCTTTCCCTTTCACTTACCCCCACCCTTTCCGTTTTTTCAAAGTACGTAATTATCCTACTTATGTATACGGGACGCGTGGGAATACTTACGCTCGCGCTTGCATTCGGCGAACGCCACGACGTCGCCACGGTTAAAAAACCCGTCGATACGTTATTGATCGGCTAAAAGGAGAAGTATATGAAATCAGTATTGCTTATCGGTATGAGTAAATTCGGACAATCGCTCGGACAAAAACTGCTCAATATGGGCACGGAAGTGATGATCGTGGACAAAGACGAAGAAAAAATTAATCAGCTTGCCCCTAAATATACGGACGCACTTATTACCAACTGTATGAACGAAGAAAATTTAAAGACTTTGGACGTTCCCGCTTTCGACGCTTGCGTGGTGGCGATCGGCGACGATTTTCAATCGTCCTTGGAAATTACGTCCATTTTGAAAGATTTGGGCGCAAAGCACGTCGTTTCCAAAGCCAACACGGAAATTCAACGCAAATTCCTGCTTAAAAACGGCGCGGACGAAGTGGTTTATCCCGACCGCGATATTGCGGAAAAACTCGCCGTCAAGCTCAATTCTTCTAAAGTATACGACTATATCGAACTGAATAATGAATATTCCATTTTCGAAATTGCCGTACCGCAAAAATGGTCGGGAAAAAAGATCGTGGAAATCAATCCCCGTAAAAAATACGGCATTAACATTTTGACGATTAAAAAAGAAAACGATTTCGTTTCTTCGCCAAACGCCGAATACGTATTCGAAACGGGCGATCATATGCTGGTATTCGGACTAACCGACCAAATACTCGCGTTCACAAACCGATAAAAACTCTCGGCTTGATTGCCGAGAGTTTTATTATTATCTGTTTTTTGCTTTGGAGAAGATTGCCAGCGTACCCGCGCCCGAATGCGTTCCGATTACCGTACCCACGTAGTTTACGAGTATCTCTACGTTTGGTTTCTTTTGCAAAATCAACGATTTCACGTATTCCACGTCTTCGTCGCAATCGCCGTGGCTGATAAAAACAGGATCCTTCTCCCCGATATCCGCCACTTCAAAAAGCTTTTCCACAATCGTCGCAAGCGATTTTTTTCTGCCCATTGCCTTGCCGATTGCCACCAGTTTTCCTTCGTCGTTTACGTGCATAACGGGCTTGATTTTCAGGATAGATCCCACAATCGCCGTTGCGCTCGAAACCCTGCCGCCACGCTTTAAATGGAAGAGATTATCCACCGTGAAGAAATGGCAAATATGCAATTTCAAGCTTTCGATATATTTTGCCGTTTCGTCTATCTCCGCACCTTCGTCCGCCTTTTTCACGAGATAATCAAGGAGCAAGCCTTGCCCCATCGAAGCGCAAAGGGAATCCACCACGCGAATTTTTCTTTCGGGGTATTCCTTTTCCAAATCACGCGCCGCCACCATAAAGCTTCCCGCCGTGCCAGAAAGCCCCGACGAAAACGTGAGCACGAACACGTCTTTATTTTCTTTCAAACATTTTTCCATGCGCACTCTTGCCATTTCACCCGTTACCTGATAGGTGGTGGGCATCGCGCCGTCGCGAAGCTTGGCGTAAAATTCCTTTTCGGTAATCTTTTCCCCGCCTTCGCCCTCATAGTTTACGTTGTTCATCGTAAAGCCCAAGCGTACGCATATAATATCGTGCTCTTTTAAGTAGCTTTCGGGCATATCGCAACCCGAGTCGGTAATAATCGCAAATTTTCTACTCTTCATTTTTTCTCCTTTTTTCGTGTATCTATTTGAGAACGTTGAATTTTTTTATTCTCTCCGCCTCGAACGAAATTTCCACTTGATACCTGCCGTTTTTGTTTGTTATCACCATTTTCGGCAGGGAATTTAGCTCAAAATATTCCCCGAATTTATCGGATAAATCCTGCAACACGAGCGTTTTGCAAGCTTCGCTCATCACCGATTTATCCGCTTGTATCACGTCGTTGACGCGTTTATAATCCCTGTCTTTGCGCATACGCTCTTATAAACTCCTTTTCAAAACCCGACGGAGCGCACCCATAACACCAACGTATTTACGCGTAGCGTCGTAAATTTTGCGTTTCCCTGACAACAGGTTATTCCCCAGTGTTTTAAAAGCAGAATGCAAACAGGCGAAATCCCCGCCGTATATCGAATACTCTTCGGGCACAACGCCGATAAGCGGAATTTTTAAAAGCGTTTCTATCTCTCTTGGCGACAGACTTTCCCCGCTTGCGAGCAGGTCGCCCCTTACTTTATTCACGACGAGTGAAACGGTGCTTAAATCGTAGCTTTTGAGTAGCGTAATGACTTTATCCGCATCGCGAAGCGCGGAAATGTGCGGGGTGGTTACGACGATTGCTTCGTCCGCCACCGCCACGGCTCTATGAAACCCTTCGTCTATACCCGCGGGACAATCAATTAAAATAAAATCAAACTGCGGTGCAAGCGCGTTTAAAACAAGCTTAAACGGTTGCGGGGATACGTAGCGTTCGGGCATAGAATGACTGCTGGTAAGTATGTGCAAATTGGGATATTCGGGATGACGCACAAGCGCCTGCTTTGCCCGACACCTGCCTTCGATCGCATCAATTAGGTCGTAGCTAACGAGATTTTCCACGCCCGTTACCACGTCGATATTATTCAGTCCCAAATCGGCGTCGCAAAGCACCACTCGCGCGCCTTTTTTGGCAAGCGCCGCGGAAAGCCCCGCCGCCAGCGTGGTTTTGCCTACACCGCCCTTGCCCGACGTAACGACGATTTTTCTTGCCATACGATATCCTCCTTTGCCATAGGATATCTTAACACACTTTACCTTGCGAATACCGTCGTTTTTTGACTTTTTATATACGCTTTTGAAAAAAATTTATAATAAAACAGAGAACCCAAAAAACGCCGAATTCTCTGTTTTACACGTTTTTACGTATGTATTATCTATTGCGTTTGCAAAGCTCGGAGCAAACCTCGGATATCTTCACGCCCTTTGCGGAAAGCAATACCATGGTGTGATACAAAAGATCTGCCGCTTCGTTGATGACGCCTTCTTTTTCCGCGTTCTTGCTCGCAATCACGAACTCCACCGCTTCTTCGCCCACTTTCTTGGCAATCCTGTCCACCCCGCGTGCGAAAAGAAAACTCGTATACGCGCCGTCTTCGGGGTTTTTCTTATATTCCCCAACGATACGTTGCAATCTCCCGAACATTTCCCCGCCGATATCTTTATATTCGCCTTTGATTTGCGTGGGGAAACAGGTGAAGTTGTTTTTATCAGGGCAAGCTTTGCCTTGCTGTTTGACTTTGATAAGCAGCGTATCGTTATCGTGATCAAGAAACGCCGTCATCAGCTTTTGCGTATTGCCAAGCACTTCGCCAAACTTCAAAACCGTCTTTTTAGAACGGCTGTAATAGTGCGCATAACCCGTTTCAAACGTTTTACCCAGCGCGTCTTCGTTCATATACGCAAGCATAAGCACTTCGCCGCTTTCATAATCTTGCGCTACTACGGGAATCAGTCCGTTTTCCGCAAATTTAAACTGTTTGCAATCTACTACTTCTTTTTTTACCGACATATGCACACCTCCGTTTTGGCATCTTCCATTTTTATTATACACTAAATTTTGCCTTTCGTCAATAATATGAGAAAATTTTTCTTGTAATTTCTTTTATTTCTCACCAAATTTTCTTAATTTAACACCACGTCTTTCAGGCTATCGTACTTTTTAAGTGCTACTCTTGTCAGCGTTTCCCCGCAAAGTCCCATAGAAAATGCGTCGTCGGAAAGCCGTTTTGCCGCAAACACCACTTGCGTGGGATATTTCAAATTTTTGATATCGTTCAACATTTTTCCGCTTTGGCGCGTACCGAAGAAATCCCCGCTTCCGCGCATTTCCAAGTCCTTTTCCGCGATCTTGAACCCGTCCGTTTGGTTTTTGAGCGTGAGCAGTCTTTCTCTTGCAATTTCTCCGCCTCCGCCCATAAGCAGGAAACAATAGCTCTTTTCCGCGCCCCTGCCCACGCGACCGCGAAGCTGGTGAAGCTGGGAAAGCCCGAACCGCTCGGCGTTGTAGATAATCATAATCGTGGCGTTGGGCACGTCCACGCCCACTTCCACCACCGTCGTGGAAACAAGACAATCGTATTCCTTTGCCTTGAATGCGGTCATAATCTCCGTCTTTTCTTTTTCTTTCATTTTACCGTGCAACAGCGCAAACCGTACACTCGGCAAACGCGTTTTCAGCTCGTCATACAGCTCGGTAACGCTCATAAGCTCGCCTTCTTCGTCGTCTTCGATCTTGGCGCAAACGAGATAGGCTTGCTTGCCTGCGCGCGTTTCTTTATGCAAATATTCAAGCATATCGTCGTATTTACTTTCAGGGATAATACTCGTGGAAATTTCTTGCCTACTCGCGGGTTTATCGGGAATGGTCGTAATATCCAAATCGCCGTAGAAAATAAGCGAAAGCGTGCGTGGAATGGGCGTTGCGCTCATAACCAGCATATCCACACCTTCTCCCTTTTGCGCAAGCGCGTTTCTTTGCGCCACGCCAAAACGGTGTTGTTCGTCGCAAACGATAAAGGACAGCGACGGAATTTCCACGTCCCCTTGCAAAATCGCGTGCGTACCGCAAACGATATCAATCTCGCCGTTTTTGAGCGCGGTTTTTATCTCCCGCTTTTCCTTGGCGGTCATGCCCCCTGCCAAATACCCCACTTTATAGTCGGGGAAATATTTTTTCAAAACGTTATAATTTTGCAATGCAAGCACTTCGGTGGGCGATAAATACGCCGCCTTATAACCGCTTTGCACCGCCATATAAATTCCGCAAAGTGCCACCGCGGTTTTACCGCTACCCACGTCGCCTTGCAACAGTCTATTCATACGCGTGGGCGCGTGCACGTTTTCAAAAATTTCGTTCACGGCTTGTTTTTGCCCGTTCGTAAGCGAAAAACCAAACCGCTCGGAAAACGCCTTTACCTGCCCCGCCGTTACGCTGTAACGGTTTTGGCGCACTTCTTCCTTTCCGCCCTTGATAATTTTGAACGCGGAAATGAGCACGAAATATTCTTCGATTGCAATACGCTCCGCGGCAAGTGCTTTTGCTTCTTCATTCGGCGGATTATGAATATCATAGTACGCCTTTGCAAGAGGCGGAAGATCGTATTTTTTTATAATCGGATAGGGTATGACGCTATCAATATTTACCTTTAAAAGCGCTTCCTTGATCGCGTCGCGAACCACTTTTTGCGTGAGTTTGCCTTTGAGGGAATACACGGGCACGATACCTTTTAAGCGGTAGTTTTTATCCAGCGGTTCAAAGCTGGGATTGACAACCGTGACGCGTCCCATTTTATTTTGTATTCTGCCGTAGAACAAATACTCCCCCGGTTTTAATTTTTGCGCCACGTAAGGTTGATAAAACCATATCGCGTCAAACGGGAAACCGTCCTGCGAACAAAAGGCACGCACCATTTTTTTAGGGCTTGCATAGTTGACGGGTGCAAGGCGGGTTACTTCGGTGGCAAAAAGCGCCACTTCGTTATGGTATAACGAGCGCACGGATACTTTATTCGTCATATCCAAATACCCGCGCGGAAAAAGGCGAATGAGATCTTCTGCCTCAAAAACGCCCAACTTATTAAATTCTTTTTCCCGTTTTTCCCCGACGGAACGGAGCAAAGAAAGTTTCATTTCCCTACCTATGCGTAAAGCGACGAAGCAGCACCCCGTCGCCTTATCTTTTTGTATAATTATGCAGTTTATGCAAGTTTTTTGTATTATTCCAAGGAAAGGATATAATAGTATACCGACTGACCGCCGTTATGGAAATCCACGTCGCAATCGGGGTATTTTTCCGCGATCGTTTCACAAAGGGCTTCCGCGTCTGATTCCTTGACTTCTTCGCCGTAGTAAAGCGTGATCATTTGGTGGAAATCTTCTTTCATTCTACCAATAAGCTTGACAACCGTTTCTTCCACGGAATGGGATTTTGCCAAAATCTTTTTATCGTCTAAACCGATAATATCCCCTTCTTTAATGGAGAAACCGTTGAGCGAAGTATTACGAACGGCATAAGTAACCTGACCTGCTTTCACGTTATCAAGCGCGTGGATCATATTCGTTTTATTTTCTTCCGCACTCACTTCGGGGTTAAATTCCAGTGCCGCTGCAAAGCCTTGCGGTACGTTTTTGGTGGGAATTACGTGGATCGTTTTGTTTTCCACGAGATTTTTCGCCTGCTCCGCCGCAAGAATAATGTTTTTGTTATTGGGGAACACGAAAATATGGTCGGCGTTGATCTTTTGCGCCGCCGTTGCAATATCGCTTGCGCTGGGGTTCATCGTTTGCCCGCCTTCGATAATTCTATCCACCGAAAGGTCGCGGAAGATATCCGAAAGCCCCGAACCCGTACAAATCGCGAGCATACCCATTTCTTTCTTCTCCGCCTCGCGTTTTGCACGCAATTGACGGTTTTGTTCAAGCATATTTTCGATCTTGGGTTTATCCAACTCGCCAAGCTCCAACGCGTACGAGAGCGCTTTGCCCGGTTGGTTGGTATGCACGTGCACCTTGACAAGTTCCAAATCCCCGATACAAATAACGCTATCGCCTATTCCCATCAGGCGTTCTCTAAGTCTATCAATTGCGGAAAGCGTCGTGCTCTTTTTCATATTGATAATGAAAAATTCCGTGCAATACGCGTATTGGATTTCACCCAAATCCATATTGATAATATCCGAGTTATCCCCAAAATCCGCTTCCGACTGCGTTACTTCCGCTTCGGTAATGCTTTCAGCAATCTCTTCGCCCGTAAGTTCGGAGGCAAAGCCTTTGATAATCACCATAAGCCCGACGCCGCCCGAGTCCACAACGCCCGCTTTTTTGAGCACGGGAAGAAGCTCGGGGGTGAGCGCAAGCGCCTTTTCGCCTTCTTCGATTACGTCTTTGAAAAATTCTTCAAACGTCTTTTTCTTGCTCGCAACTTTAACGGCGTGTTCACTCATCATACGGATAACCGTCAAAATCGTACCTTCTTTGGGTACGGAAACCGCGCCGTAGGCAACTTTCGTGCCCTGCTCCATTGCTTTTGCGAACGTTTTAGTGTCCACTTCTTTTTCCGCTTTCCCAATCACCGAGCAAATGCCCTTTAAAATTTGGGAAAGAATAACGCCCGAGTTTCCGCGTGCGCCTTTGAGCGCGCCTTTGGAAACGCTATTACAAACGTCCGCAAAGCCGTTTGCCCCGCAAGCGGTGAGTTCTTTCACGGCTGATTGCATGGTCAGCGACATATTCGTGCCCGTATCCCCGTCGGGTACGGGGAACACGTTGAGTGCGTCCACCTTTGCGCGATTGATTTCCAGCTGTTTCGCGCCGACAAGTATCATTTTCCGAAATTCGGTACTGTTTATCGTTTTATGCATCTGGTAATGCTCCTTAATTTCTATTCAAACCGCCTTTTTTCCGTGGCTACGGACGAATAAGGCACGCCTTTAATCTTTTGTTTTTTTCGCTTAAAAGCGAAGAAGATTATAAGCAAACGCAAAAAGCGCTTCGCCCCTTGGGCAACGCGCGTATGATCAGAGTTTGACGCCGATAACGTTGACGTTGACCGTATCGACGATCATACCCGTAAACGCTTCGACTTTGTATTTGATCGCTTCTTTGAGCGATTCGGCAACGGCGTTGATAGAAACGCCGTATTTGATAACTACGTACACGTCAATATAAATCCTGTTCCCGGAGGTGGTAACTTTAATGCCTTTACCACCGTCCTTATCTTTTTTCATAAGGGCGGATAAACTGTCGGTAAAACGGCGGGAAACCATCTCCACGATCCCATACGATTCCATCGCGGTGTGAGACGCGACTTTGGCAATCGCCAAGTCGGAAATAGATATTTTGCCGTATGCGTTGTTAGTGTTTACTGACATAATCATTCTCCAAGTACTTTTTCATTATAGACTATTTCCCATTATTTTGCAAGCATTTTTCAAAAAAAACAGAATATTTTTTATTTTTTGTTTTTTTGCCCCCAAATTTGATTGATTTTTCCGCGCGGAAATGATATATTATTATTGCTTGTTTTGCGCAAGAGTGTATTTGCGCGCAAAACGGAACCTAAAACCACGGAAAAATAACCGAAAATCGGAGGTGTTACTATGTCAAGAGTATGCAATATTTGCGGTAAAGGTCAAGCTTCGGGCAACAACGTCAGCCACTCCAACCGTAAAACGAGAAGAACTTTCAAAGTAAACGTTCAAAAAGTCTCCTACGTTGAAGAAGGAAAGGAAATGAACGGCTACGTTTGCGCACGCTGCATCAGAACGATGAAGAAAGCAGACTAAATTCCCTTTTTAAGCAAAAATCAACCCCGACTGGAACAGTCGGGGTTTTTGCGTTAGCAACGTTTTATTTCTTCCTTTTTTTCGTCTAAAATATTAAACTTGACAATCGCGTAGATATTCGCCGCAATCTCAAACGCATAGGATATCGCCACGAACACCGCCGCCCCGCAAAGCACGTTATATAGCACCGAAAGCGCGGTCGGCAACAAAATCAAATACCGCATAAGTTTTACGTTCTTGATTCGGAATAAAATCGCATACCCGCAAAGCGCCGCCAAATTGATAATATCCACGGGCGCGGGATTTTTGAGTATCCATAAATTGACAACTGCATACGCCGCAAGCGTAAGCATACAAAAAAGCACCGCTAAGCTCACGGGCGCGCGCGTGTGTTTTTTTTCGTATAAAAAATAGGAAAACGTACGCGAAAGCCCCACCATCAAGCCTATCATGGCAAAATACAGTCCGTCGAACAAATAGGAAAGTATTAAAAACACAATCCCCAAAGATTGAAAAAGCAAAAAATACGTGCGGTCTTTGAAAAAATAACTGCCAATGAGCAAAGACATTGCTATAAAACTCATAACGAGTGCAAGCATATCAACTGTTCTCTCCGTATTTAATCTTTTTCCTAATATTCACAAACGCGCAAATAAACATTGCGATAGACGTTAATATCCACGTTACAGGGTAACAAATATACACCATTTCCAGCGTTTGTTTAAGCGGGAACACGGTCAAAAGCCACACTACCCTAAGCAAGCACGAGCCCACGAGCATCAAAATCATAGACAGCGTGGATTTGCCCATACCGCGGAGCGCACCCGATCCAACTTCCATAATCCCGCAAAGGAAATAGGGCAAGCACACGAACAAAAGCTGTGTAGTTGCGGCGTTAAAAGCAAGTTCTTCCAAGCTCCCCACTTCCCCCACAGGCACGCCGTAGAGCGACAAAAGCGGTACTCTCAAAAGGAATATCGTAGTCGCAAGGAAAATCCCGAACATACTGCTTAAAAGGCAACAAATGCCCATAATTTTATACACGCGCCTTGGTTTATTCGCACCCATATTTTGCGACGTGAACGTAATCGCGCCTTGATACACCGCGTTTTGCGCAGTATACACGAAATTCGATAAATTGGACCCCGCCGCGCAACCGTTCACCACCGGTTGATAGGTACTATCCGGTGGACAAACGTTGTTATTCACCGTTACGATCGACGATTGAATGAGTATATTGGAAAGGGAGATAATCGCGCCCTGTATTGCCGCAGGCAAGCCGATAAACACGATATCTTTCAAGGCTTTTTTATTCACTTTCAGTTGTTTAAAAGAGAAATCCCCGTCCTTTTTCAGTTTGACAAGCAATACGATAAAGGAAAGCAAATTGGCAATCGCCGTCGCAAGCGCCACCCCTTCCACCGATAGTTTAAACGCAAGCACGAAGAGTAAATTAAGTCCCACGTTGACAAGCCCCGCAAGTGAAAGTACGACAAGCGGGGTTTTACTGTCCCCCTTTGCCCTAAAAATTGCAATCAAATAATTGGTAACCGCCAAAAACGGCACGCCTGCAAAATAGAAATAGGTATATTTTACGGCAAGATCAAGCAAATTCCCCGTCGTACCCATAACCGTCAGCACCCAGCGAGAGATCGCTATGCCCACGCCCGCGCCGACTATCCCAAAAAACAAGCCGATAAGAAGCGCAGTGTGTATGGCTTTTTGTTTTCCAAGCTCGTCGCCCGCGCCGATATTTCTTGCCACCACGACGTTTGCGCCCACGGAAAACCCGATAAAGACGTTGACAATCAAATGAATAAATGAGCTGGTCGTACCCACCGCGCCAACGGCATTGGTTTCGCTCGACAAACTCACGACCATCATATCCGCGGCATTGTAGAACGTCTGCAACAAATTGGTTACTACAATCGGCAACACGAACCAAAAAATTTTAGCAAACAGTTTGCCTTGCGTGAAATCCACTTTTTGTTTTTGCGCCACCATACCGCTTTCCTATCCTTTCGCTTTTTAAAATCGCCTATATTATACCCCCAGCCATTCGTTTTGTCAAACAAATGACGGGTAAAAAATCTATCTATTCTATAAATAACTTGCGCGAAGCTGTCCGCAAGCACCGCCGATATCCGCACCGATTTGACGGCGCAAAGTTGCGGAAATTCCGCCCTTTTCCAGCCTGCCCAAAAATCGATAGGCTTGTTTTTCGCCCGTCGCTTTTAGGTTTCGTTCCTTAACTTCGTTGAGGCGTATCAAATTGACGTGGCAGGGCTTGCCTTTGAGCAGGGCAATCAGCGCGTCCGCGTGCGTATCGTCGCAATTTTCCCCGTCAATGAGCGTATACTCAAAATAATATCTACGCCCCGTTTTTTCAAAGTAGTACTGACAAGCCTTTAAGATTTCTTCTATTTTATACGCCTTGGCAACGGGCATTGTGCGCAATCTTTCCGTATCATTCGTCGCGTGCAAGGACACGGTGAGATTGACAGGCACGTTTTCTTCGGCAAGCTTATACATTTTCGGCACTAACCCGCAGGTCGATAAAGAGATATTCCGCGCGCTCATATTCAAGCCTTCTTCCGCCGTGATATTACGCAAAAATTTCATCACTTCGTCGTAGTTATCAAGCGGTTCTCCGCTACCCATAAGCACGAGATTGGTAACCGCGCGAGCCTGATTTCCTTGTCCTTTCACGTCGTCTTTGTGAAGAGCATTAACAAGCAAGACTTGCGAGAGTATTTCCCCTGCGGTTAAATTTCGCACCAAGCCCCCAAGCGTGGACGCGCAAAACTTACAGCCCATTCTGCAACCCACTTGCGTGGAAATGCATTGCGTGTAGCCGTATTTATATTTCATTAAAACGCCTTCCACGAGATGTCCGTCGGCAAACTCGAAGAGATATTTTTCCGTGCCATCCGAGGAATAAAACGTTTCTTTAATCCGCACGGGCGCGTTCTCGTATTCGTCGCAAAGTCTTTCTTTAAACGCCTTGGAAAGCGAAGATATATCCGTGATCGCCTTGCCCTGCGTCAAGCCTTCAAAAAGCTGTTTTGCACGGAATTTTTTCTCGCCTAGCCCTAAAACGAGCGTTTCCACTTCCGCAAAGGATAAATCTTGCAATATCTTTTTCATACACGCCTCATTTTACAAATATAAAACCCTGCGCCAAACGCCGTATCGGGCAAAAACTGCAATCCGTATTTTTTCTTATTATGGCACAGCGGACTGTCTATTTGCTCCACTTCAAATTCTGGATTTTCACGCAAAAAGCCCTCTACGATCAAATCGTTTTCACTCTCAAACACCGAACAAGTGGAATAATATAAATTTCCGCCCTTCTTAACGTATTTCGAGCAAGCGTTTAATATGCTTTTTTGCGTAGTGTTCAAAACGCGGATATCTTCTTGTTTTTTGAATATTTTAATATCGGGATTTTCACTCACCGTCCCAAACCCCGAACAGGGCACGTCGCACAACACCCCGTCAAAGGCATTTTCAAACGCGCTATCAAACACCGAACTGTCCTTTTGTATTTCGCGCACGTTTTCTTTGCCCATACGCGTTTTATAGGCAGTGATGAGTTCCACGCGGTGCTTATGCAACTCAAACGCCGTAACGCTTTTGCATTTCTCCGCCAAAAGCACCGATTTCCCTCCCGGCGCGGCGCAAGCATCCAGCATATTTTCACACGCCGACACGCAATCGCAAATAGCAATACTCCCTATGGATTGAAAGGTATATTCGCCTTTATCAAAATTTTCGTCGCGCGTAAAAGTTTGAAAAATATAATGCTGATAGCTTTCCGAAAAAGGCGTTTCCAAACGCGGTTTTTCCGAATACTTTTCCGCTCCACGAGCAAACCGCACGGACACCCCCGCGCTCTTTGCACCCGCAATCGCACTCGCTCTTTCGCCGTATTCTTTCTTCAAAAGCTTATACGCAAAAAGCGGATAGGAAAGCTTGATTGTCTCGCCTTCGTCGCCTTTTGGCAACGCTTGTTTTACTTTTTCTTCGTCAAACCGACGCAAAAACGCGTTGACAAATCCGCTCACACCGCTTTTGCCCAGTTTTTTACAAAGAGTTACGGCAAGATCGGTAACCATATACCGTTTCTTGTCCATAAAAATAAGCATATACAGCGAAATTTTTAGCAGTATCCGCACGGCGAGCTTGGGTGCTTTTTCCGCGTGGCAACGGATGCAAAAGTCCAAATACCCGTCGTTTTCCAACACGCCGTAGACAATCTTTACCGTACGCGTTCTATACTGTTCTTCGATATACGTATCCGCGATCGCTTGCTTGACGTGTGCACCGCCGCCGTAGATTTTCGTCAGGATTTGAAAGGGGTCGTAGACGGGATTGCTCAACATTGGAACACCTGCCCTTTTTTGACCTTTCTGCCGTTGAGAAAATCACTACCTTTCATGCGCTTTCCGCCCGCGCCCTGTACTTCGAGCAGTTTCACCGCACCGTCTTTGCACCGCACGAGCAGTCCGCGTTTGGGGCTATCGCTCAACACTTCACCCACTTTCGCATTTTTTTCTTCTTCTGTCAAGCTTTCCAACGCAACCGCCTCCGCAAGATACACGTTGATCGCGCTATCGTCTATCACGCCATACGCCACGGGCGCAGGGTTCATTGCCCGCACGAGATTTACGATCTCTTGCGCCCTTTTATCAAAGCATATTTTTGCGTTTTCTTTATTGATTTTTCGTACCGTTTGCACGCCTTCGTCGGCTTGTTTTGTAAGCGTATAATCGCCGTTTTCGAGCATTTTCAACGCACGAACGATCAAATCCGCACCGATCAAGGACAGTCTATTAGAAAGCTCGCCATACGTTTCCGCAGGCGAAATTTCCGTGGTTTGCACGCATAAAATATCCCCGCAATCCAATCCAAGCTCCGTTTTCATTACCGACACGCCCGTTTGCGTTTCCCCCGCCAAAATACAGCTTTGTATAGGCGACGCACCGCGGTATTTGGGCAAAAGCCCCGCGTGAATATTCCAAACGCCGAGCGGGAACAAATCCAGCACCTGCTTTGTGAGTATTTGTCCGTATGCGCAAGTGATCATAATATCCCCGCCGAGCGCTTTGAGTTCTTCCACTTGCTCTTTGAGTTTTATCGGTTGCAGAACGGGAACGGCGTGCGAAAGCGCCAGCGTTTTCACAGGTGGCGGTGTCAAAACACCCTTTCTGCCCTGCGGTTTGTCCGCTTGCGTAACCACGCCCACGACGTTATAACCGTTTTGGAATATATTTTCAAGGGGCGCGAGAGCAAACTCCGGCGTGCCCGCAAATACGATCTTCATAATTTCCCCTTAATTCTTTTCTATATGCGTAGCTTTGTCGATATACAAAATACCATCTAAATGATCCAGCTCGTGGCAAATGGCGCGAGCAAAAAAGCCCTTGGCTTGGAGCAAATATTTTTCCCCGTTTCTGTCCTGATACGCAAGCTTGACTTTCATAGGACGGGACACGATTCCGCTTTTCCCGCGCACGGAAAGACAGCCTTCCCAGCCCGTTTGTTCGCCCTTTTGCGAAACGATCACGGGATTGATAAACTCAAAATATCCTTCTTCCACGTCCACGACCACCACGCGACGGAGCACGCCCACTTGCGGTGCGGCAAGCCCCGCGCCCTGTTCTTTTTTAACGGTATCTTTCATATCGTCAAGCAAAGCCCAAAGATTTTCGTCGAAGTTTTCCACAGGGAAACATTTTCCGCGCAAAACCTCGTCGCCTACTTGTACCACGTTTCTAATTGCCATTTTTTCTCCTTTCTCAGCTTAAATTCGTCGGATTTTCTTCTACCGATACAAGCACGTCGCGCGTGCGCGCGGTTGCGACCGCGTCGTAGATTTCAGACAAAACGGACGCATCGGAAAGACGCATAAGCACTTGATATCTAAATTTATTTTGTATGCGCTTGATGGGCGCACGCATTTTATTAAAGAATAAAAATTTTTCAGGATTATCCGTATACAAACGCTCCAACGCAAAATATACTTCTTTGAGCGTTTCCATTGTTTTTTTATCATCCTCGCCCGTCACGAGCACGCGCACAATTTTGGAAAAGGGCGGGAACGCCATTGCCGCGCGCAAGGATATTTCATTATCGTAAAAGCCTTGATAATCATACGCCACCGCGTAGCGCAAGACTTCGTTTTCGGGATCGAACGTTTGCAAGACCACCTTGCCCTGTTCGCCTGCCCGTCCGCTTCTGCCCGCCACTTGGGTAAGCAGTTGGAACGTTCTTTCTCCGCTTCTATAATCGGAAAAATGCAAACTCATATCCGCGTCTAAAATCCCCACGAGCGTAACAGCGGGGAAGTCGTGGCCTTTGGCGATCATTTGCGTACCCACGAGTATATCCGCTTTTTTCTCCGCAAACGTTTTGAGTATTTTATAATGCCCTTCCTTTCCGCTCGTCGTGTCGTTATCCATTCGCAAAATGAGCGCCGTGGGATAGAGTTTTTGAAGTTCTGAAACGATACGTTGCGTGCCCGTGCCAGCATACGAAAGCTTGTGCCCGCCACAGTCCGGACAAGCGGACAACATACCGTATTTTGCCCCGCAATAATGGCATTTCAAACAGTCTTCGTCGCGATGATAGGTGAGCGAAACGTCGCACGCTTCGCACTTTGCCACGTATCCGCATTCTTTGCAAATCACCGTTTGCGAATATCCGCGACGGTTCAAAAACAAGATCGCCTGTTTCCCGCCCGCAAGGCATTTTTCCATTTCTTCTTTGAGCGCGGATGAAAAGGACGAATTATTCCCCCGCCGAACTTCTCTTCGCATATCCGCAATGAGTATTTCAGGAAGCGGGCGTTGATTGATACGCTTGTCTAATTTAATCAGCGAAAACTCCCCTTCGCTTGCGCGTTTATACGTTTCCACCGCGGGCGTCGCACTGCCCAAAACAAGCTTGCAACCGTTCTTTTTTGCCCGCAAAAGCGCTACGTCAAAAGTATTATAACGGGGTGCACTTTCGCTTGCATAGCTTGCATCGTGTTCTTCGTCGATAATGATCACGCCAAGGTTTTCAAGCGGGGCGAATATCGCGCTACGCGCGCCAATCGCAATCTTTGCTTCCCCCGTGCGAAGTCGCCACCATTCGTCGAAACGCTCCCCCGCGGAAAGTCCGCTGTGCAAAATCGCCGCGTTTTTGCCAAACCTTGCGCGGAGCTGGGAGAGCATTTGGGGGGTTAGCGAAATTTCAGGCACGAGAAAAATCGAACTTTTGCCTTCGCGCAGACATTTCGCAATTAAAGTAAGGTAAATTTCCGTTTTTCCGCTACCCGTTACCCCGTGCAAAAGCTGCACCGTGCGCGCATCTGTTTCCACCGTTTCCACCGCGCGTTTTTGATCAGGCGTTAGGATATGGAGCGCGTTTTCGCTTGGAAGCGTTTTATACGGATCGCGCAAAATTTGTTCTTTGGTAATCCGTACGTACCCTTTTTTCTCCAAGCCCGCTATCCCCGCGGGAAATATTCCGTTGACAATCGCACATTCGCTTTTGCCGTTGTCGCGCAAATACTCCGCCGCACCCATTTGATTTTTTGCGGTTTTAGGCAAAGTAATTTCTTCAAAAGGCACGCAAAGCTCCGCGTAATTTCGCATAAGCTCGCGCACCTTTCCCGTGCGCATTTCCGTTGGCAAAAACAAACGGAGCGCGAGTGCTTTGGGCACACGGTATCGCGCGGTGAGCTTCCCCGCAAGCGCAAGACATTCGCTATTGAGCGCGGGCAATTCGTCTAAGGAGGGTAAAACTTTTTTAAGCTTTTCCATTGGATAATCGGAGCTTTCCTTAACGCGCATAACAAAGCCCGTTACGTATTTCCCCCCAAACGGCGCACGCACACGCGCCCCTGCAACGATATTTTCGTCGCAAAGGTAATCGTATATTTTGTCCGTTTCACTCGCCGCAATATCGACGATAACTTCCGCGATCATACCAAAACTCCAAGTATAGCAAAATCGCCCCGATACGGGGCAATTTATTAGTCTTTTGCGATTACGACTTTGCCGTTGGCAATGTCTTTACAAGCCGTCAAAAGCTCTTTGTCCTTACCCGTAGAATCGTAAGCACCTGCATTTCTTTCCGTTTCAATAATCTGACGGGCACGTTTTGCCGCGATCGTGCAAAGCGCATAGCGACTAATCGGCTCGTCTTCCGTGCCGAGCTTTCTAATCATTACGTCAACAGAGGGTTCGTTTATCATATTCATACACTCCTTTTTTGTGTTTTTTCTTTATTTCTTACGATCGAGAATTTGACAAAATTCTTCTATCGCTTTTTCCAAATCGTCGTTGATAATCACGTAGTCGTATTTATCCTTTTGCGAAAGCTCAAATTTGAGGCGCGAAAGGCGGTTTTCGATATCTTCTTCGCTTTCCGACCCGCGGGATATGAGCCTGTTTTTCAACTCTTCCAAAGACGGCGGTGCAATCATAACCAGCACGCTTTTAGGAAACGCCTTTTTCGCGTTGAGCGCCCCCACCACGTCGATTTCCAAAATCACCGACTTTTCTTTGAGCTTTTCTTTCACGAACGACTTCGGCGTACCGTAGAAATTCCCGAAATGCTCGTCGTATTCCAAAAAGTCGTTCTCCTGTATGCGACGGGTAAATTCTTCTTTGGTAAGAAAGTAATATTCCCTACCGTGCCGTTCCCCCTCGCGCGGTGCGCGGGTAGTGCAGGAAACGGATTCTACTACGTCCGTTCTTCTTTTTAAAACCGTTTTCACGATCGTGCCTTTGCCAACGCCCGAAGGTCCGGACACGACCACAAGTAAGTGTTCCATAGTCTTATTCCAAATTTTGTACTTGTTCACGGATTTTTTCAATCTCGTTTTTGAGCAAAAGCCCCAAGCGCGTGATCTCTACGTCGTTGCTTTTTGAACAGGTTGTGTTCGCTTCGCGGTTGAACTCTTGCACCAAAAAGTCGAGTTTTCTACCCACCACGCCTTCTTTGCAAATATCGCGGAACTGCTGAATGTGCGAGCGAAGTCTTGTCAACTCCTCGTCGATATTGCTCTTGTCCGTGAAGATCGCCACTTCCGTAAGCAGACGTCCTTCGTCCATTTGCACGCCGTCCAAGTATTCGTTAATCCTTGCCGTCAGTCTTTCCTTGTATGCACTTGCAACGAGCGGTGCACGCGCGGAAATTTGTCCCACCAAATCTTCAATCGTTTGCACACGCGAGAGCATATCCGCTTGTAGCTTTTCCCCTTCCGCCTGTCGCATACCGTTTAGGTTTTCGAGCGCACTTTTAAGCGCAGTTTCGAGCGCGAGAAGCAGCGTTTCGTCCAAACAAGTCGTATCTTCTTGTTTTAAAACGTCGGGATAGCGCAACAGGGAAGTGAGCGTGAAATCGTCGGTGAGCGCAGGGAATTGCGCTTTGAGATTTTGCGCCGTGTTTACGAGCGCGGTTGCAAGCGCGCTATCGATAGAAAGCGAAGTCGTTTTCTCGCGTTTGTCTTTAAGCGATACGAAAATGTCCGCATGTCCGCGCGTAAGCCTTTCACGCACGATCGAACGAATATTTTCTTCTTGCGATACGAACACGCGGGGGGCTTTGACGGAAATATCTAAATAACGGTTATTCACCGTTTTAATTTCGCAAGTTAATTCCACACCGTCTTGTTCATACGTGCCCTTGCCATACCCCGTCATACTCAACATACGCATATCCTCATTCGCAAATATTTTCAACCATATCATTATAACAAAAAAAAACGAACTTGACAAGTAGTATCGCTCTTTTTTTATAAAAAAAAGAGAAAAAGGCGGAAATTTCCGCCTTTTTACCCGTTTCGCTATTTATGCAAACTTTCAAACAGCTTTTCACCGTTGGCTTTATAGTAGGCATACCCACTACTCGAATTGCCCTTTATGAGATATTTTCTTTCCGCGTCCGAATAGTCCACGTAGTCCACAGCCTTTTCTACGCCCGTTTTGCTGAAATGCTTGCCGTTGTGATATACGTTGCCGTCAGCGAACAAATACACCGTATACCAACTGTCATACTCTTTCGGCGTATACTGTTCTTGCCCTTGCGCGTTTATTACCGTGAAATATTTCTTTCCGTCCACACCGTTTATTTTCACCAAGCCGTATTCCCCGACAAATTCCACGCCTGTGATTTGACTTGTGGGGTAGTTCGTGTACGTTGCGCTCGTGGGTGTAGCTTTGGTGTAGTCGATGATTTTATAATAGCCGTCTTGCATATACAACGCTTTTCCGTCCGTGTAGATAGCGGGCGTATCAATTTCCGTATACGAGCCGTCCGTTTTCAAAATGAAATCGGACGAAATGCTATGCTCCGTGCCGTTGTCAAGTGTGGTATTGCCCCCTGAAAAATTATTCATCGGCACGTGCGCAATACCGTTCTTGAAAGCAAGACTGCGATTATATTTCAAATTCGTTAAGGTCGCAACACCGACAACGCCCGTTGACGTTACTTTTGAAATCAGGTATTCACTATCCCGCACAGCAAACATTCCGTCGCCAATATAAGCAAGATTATCCCATTTACCGCTTGCGCCTAAATCTTCCAACGGTTCAACCCAATTCCCGTTATAGTCGATCACGCCGTATAAATGCTTGACCGTGGAAATATCACTCGCATCTTGATATAAAAAGGCATAACCGCCACCATCCGCTTTAACTTCATATTCGCCTGTAAGCGTGGCTTTTACCTTGCCGCCCGAGCCGATCACCTTACACGTTTCGTTTGTAACAATCAAATAACCGCCTTTGCCAATGACGAATATTTCTTGTCCATTCACCACTTCTTCCGAATATAAAATTTTTCCGCTCGTGTTGATAAAGCCGTAATAATTTTTATTGTTTTTACTGTATTTTACACAACCATAGCCGTCCATAAAATAGCCTGCTTCTGAGCGAAACACATTTGTTATTTTATATCCGCTTTGCGACGAAGTCGTGCCACCGCCGTTATTCGTGCTGTCGTCCGTTTCCGTTCCCGCGGGCGGTTCGTCTTGCATATCTTGAATAAACCAATCTTCCTCTTCTTTGACGAGAATAATATACACGTTCTCTATGCTTTCTTCGCCAATATCCGCATAGCCCATTTGCGCGGTAGCAACCGCGTTCGCGCCGTCAATCGACACTTCGGAAACTTCGATTGCAAGTACTTCTCCGCCCATCATCGCAACGCCGAGCGTGAAAAGGTCGCCCAAATCAAAGCTAAAACCCGTCAATCCGCCGACAAGCCCACCCATAACGTTGAAAGTCGCTTGCAACGTATTACGCGTTTTCGCGTCAAAACACTCTAACACGCCTTCAAAATCGCCGTCGTTATATTTGGTTACGAACGTATCAATACGCTCACGAACCAGTTCTTCGTCCGTTTTCTTTTTTGCACAGCCAAACAAACAGCAAACCGCGAAAAACACACTTAAAAATATACAAACTATTCTCTTTTTCATTATAAATACAGTTCCCCCATTCTTTCCTTTTGCTTTCTAATTATAGATAAATACCATACCACTATCAAAAGTAAAATTCCAATAACGACATATAAAACCATTGGAGATTGAATCACGGTAAATATTTCGTTTGCCGCTATATGGTATTCTGTTTCCATTTCTTCCGCCCAATTTGATAAAGCCTTTATTCCCAAACCCATAGAACCTAACATACAAATTACAGAAAGCTTAATTAAGAAAAAACCTTTTTCCATTTTACATCTTTTGCGGACAAAATAGGTTATCGTGCTATTAAATGAACACAAAAACAGTATAAAACTGACTATGTATAAAACATAAAAAAAGAAACCGTTTAATTGTTCGGGCAAAGGGAAACGGATCATTGCACGATTTTCTACTTTATGAATTTTAGCCCCAAAAAGTGAAATCTTAAACTGCGTTGCTACTTCCATAATTGGTATAAACTGAAAAATCAAGAACAACGCTTGTAGAGAAAGTGCAATGATATATAAAATTTTTATCTTCTTGCTTTCCAATAATTTCGCATTTGTAACTAAATTCTTGAATTTCGCCAATTTATCTTGCCAAAAATTGCCTGTTTTTTGCTCCTTTGTTTCTTGTTCTTGTTGATTTTCGTTATTCATTTGTAAAACCTCCACGAAAAATTTTCTATATTATATCACACCGTTTGGTGTAAAGTCAATCAAAATACACCATTTGGTGTAAACTAATATTTAGTGGGGTGAAAAAAATGGAAAATGAAATGATAAAGACGTTTGCCCAAAATTTAAAAATTTTAATTGGTGAAACGTCCGTTTCGGAATTTGCGAGAAAGGTGGATATTCCGCAACAAACGATTTCGCGGTATTTACTTTGTCAAAGAGAAATCACCCTAACAAATCTTTGCAAGATTGCCGATTATTTTGGTGAAAGCATTGATTTTTTGATCGGTAGAAAAGACTATTAAACACGAATGCGCTCCGCAGAAAGCGGAGCGCATTCGTGTTATTTATCAAGCATTGTTTTGAATTCTTCTTCGTCGATAATTTTGATATTCAGTTTTTTGGCTTTTTCCAGCTTACTGCCTGCTTCTTCGCCTGCCACGACCAAGGTTGTTTTCGTCGTAACCGACGATTGACAAACTCCCCCGCGCGCTTCGATCAGCTTTTGCGCTTCGCTTCGTTTAAAGTTTTGTAAACTGCCCGTGAGCACTACCGATTCGCCCGAGAATACGCCTTCTTTCTTTTCCGCGGAATAGGTGGGCGTAACTCCTACTTCTTGCAATCGCACAAGCTCTTTTATATTTTCTTCGTCTTGAAAATACGCGGTGATCGCCTTTGCCGTGATCTCGCCGATATTTTCCATAGCGGTGAGTTCTTCTACCGTCGCGTTTTGCAAGTTTTCCATACAAGTAAAGCGCGTTGCCAAGTCTTTCGCCGCAACCCTGCCTACCCCGCCGATACCGATTGCAAAGATAAACGCGTCCAAAGTCGGGGTTTTACTTTTTTCTATCGCTTCAAGCAAATTGGATATTTTTTTATCCTTAAAGCCGTCCAAATCTGCAAAATCTTCCGCCGAAAGTTTATATAAATCGGAGAAATTTTGCACGCCCTTTTTGTCAATCAAAAGCTGTGCCGTGCTTTCGGAAAAGCCGTCGATATTCATAGCGTTCTTGCTTGCGTAGTGATCAAGTTTAGCTACGATACGGGGCTTACAAAGCGTATTGGGGCAAAACAGGTGTGCGCCCGTTTCCACCACTTGACTACCGCAAGCAGGGCATATAGTGGGTTTTTCAATCTCCTTACTATTTTCCCCGTCCGCCGTTGCGCCCAAAATTTCGGGAATGACTTCGTTGGAACGGCGAACGAGCACGCGTGAGCCGATTTTTACCTTTTTTCGCACGATATCGCCGTAGTTATTCAGCGTGGCGCGCGATACCGTCGCACCGCCAAGCTCTACCGGCTCTAACAGCGCAAGCGGAGTGAGTTTACCCGTTCTGCCCACTTGCCAAATAACGTCCTTTACAATCGTCGTTACTTCTTCCGCTTCAAATTTATAAGCAAGCGCCCAACGCGGGAATTTATCCGTGTAGCCCATTTCTTCGCGCGTTTTCACTGCGTTGACCTTGATTACCGCGCCGTCGGTGAGTACGTCGATATTTTTACGTTCCTTTTCGATTTCTTGAATCGCGGAAAGCACTTCTTCGCCCGTTTGGCAAACCTTGAAATACGGGAACACTTTAAACCCTTCCCCAGCCAAAAACTCGTGCGCCTGCGTTTGCGACAGCTCCGCGCCGTCGGAAAGATAGTTCACGTCGTAGAAATAGATATCGGGTTTTCTTTGTTTGGTGATTTTAGGATCAAGATTGCGGATTGCGCCCGCCACGGCGTTACGCGCGTTTTTCAAAGGCTCGCTCGCCGTTTGGTTATATTTTTCCAGCACCGACAAACGGATAACCGCTTCGCCCCGCACTTCCAAAGTGCCCTGATAGGAAATTTTTAACGGAAAGGACGGAATGGTGAGCACCTGTGCCGTAACGTCTTCGCCTTCCGTGCCGTTTCCGCGCGTGGTCGCTCTCACGAACGCGCCTTTATCATAGGTTAAGCAAACGGTAAGCCCGTCGAATTTATATTCCACGGTGAACGCCGTTTTTTCGCCCGTCTTTTCCACGCGCGTTAAAAATGCGCGCAGGCTCTCTTCCGTAACCGCCTTATCCAAGCTATACAGTCGTGCGATATGCGCGTGCTTAGCAAAGCCCTTGATCGGCTCACCGCCCACACGGCGCGTGGGACTGTCTATATACACTTCCCCGCTTTGCTTTTCGAGCGCGCAAAGCTCGTCGTATAATTCGTCGTATTCCTTATCCGACACAGTGGGGTTGTCCAAAACGTAATATTCATACGCCCAACGATTGAGAATGTCTACAAGCTCTCTTTGTCTGTTCATCTTACGCACCCCCTATATTACCGTCAGCGGAGCAAGACCTGCGGCAAGTTGTTTAATTCCCAAACCGTCGAACGCGATATTCAAAATCATATTCGCGCCCGTGCCCCTAACGCCCACGATCGTGCCCGTGCCGAACTTGGGATGCGAAACTTTCACGCCCAACGTGTATTTAGAAAGATCTTTTCCGCTTGCCGTTTGAACCGCACTCGGTTTGCTCATTCCACCATAAGTAAATCCACCGCTTTTTTGCGTGGTACTCGTTTGCCTTTGCGGATAGGACGAATAGGAATTTCCCCCGTTCCAAGTTGAACGCACCACCGCGGAATTGCTTCTATCTCCGCTATACGAGCCATAGCTTCGCGTGTTCGTTCCATACCTGCCCCCCGCGTATGCGCTGTTGCCGTAGTCTTCGGGGTCGGCATAATCGCCGTAGCCCATAGGCGAAAAACGCTTTTCCTTGGGCAAATCCAACTCGCCAGCAAGCTCTTTTAAAAACCGCGAACGCGCCGTCGGCTCGCGCCTGCCGTAGAGATAACGGCTCTTGGAGCGAGTGAGATACAGCCGTTCTTTTGCGCGCGTGATCGCCACGTACATAAGTCTTCGTTCTTCTTCCATATCGTCGTCGTTACCCACGGCGCGCGATACGGGCATTATGTTTTCTTCCATACCGCAAACGAACACCGTTCTAAACTCCAAGCCCTTGACGGAATGTACGGTAGCAAGCGTTACGTAGTTCCCGTCGTCCATATCATCGGTGTCGGAAGCAAGCGTTACTTGATTTAGATAATCCGTCAAGCTCGCGCCCTCGTTCAATCGGCAATATTCGTCTACGGAATTGATAAATTCTTCGATATTCGCGCGTTTATTGATACTCTCGTCGCTATCGTCCGCATACGCTTCACGCATACCCGTATCGATAACGATTTTTTTCACAAGCTCGTTGACGGCAAGCTCTTGGCTATCCACCGCCCACTCCTTGATAAGCAATCGGAACTGCGTAAGCTTTTGCACCGCACCGCTTGACAAGCCCATATCGTCTAAAAAGCGCAACGCTTCAAAAAAGGACATTTCCTGTTCAAACGCGTAATTTTGCACCGTTTCCACCGTCTTTGCGCCGATACCGCGCTTGGGAAAGTTGATAATGCGCGTTGCCGCTTCGCTGTCGAACGGGTTATTGATAAGGCGCAAATACGCAAGCAAGTCTTTGATTTCTTTTCGTTCAAAGAATTTGAAACCGCCGAAAACCTTATACGGTATGCCGTCGGCTGTGAATTCTTGTTCGAGTGCGCGCGTCAAGGCGTTCAAGCGCATAAGTACGGCAAAATCGGAAAAACGGTAGCCCTTGCGAAGCAAGCCCGCAATCGTATGCGCGATAAACCGCGCTTCTCCGCTTTCTTCTTCCGCTTCGTGTACTTCCGCTTTTTCCCCTTCGTCGTTCTCCGTCCAAAGCGTTTTATCCTTTCTATGCGCATTGTTATGAATAACGGTGTTTGCAAGCGTTAAAATATGTTTTGTCGAACGGTAGTTGCGCTCCAACTTGAATACTTTCGCGTTCTTGAAATCTTTTTCAAAGTGCAATATATTCTCAATTTTTGCACCGCGCCAGCCGTAGATAGACTGGTCGTCGTCGCCAACGGCGAAAAGGTTGCCGTGCACGGTGGCAAGCAACTTGACAATCTCATATTGCACCGCGTTGGTGTCTTGAAACTCGTCCACGAGAATATAGCGAAACCGCCCCGAAAGCTGATTGCGCGCGTCTTCGTTTTTTCGGAGCAGCAACCGCGTTTCGTTGAGCAAATCGTCAAAATCCAGCGCATTATTTTCCCGCAAGTGTTTTTGATAACGGGTATATACTTTGGTTACTTCGTCGATATCGTGCTCGCCTGCGTATTCCTGTGCATAGCGTTCGGGTTCAAAACCGAGCATTTTTGCATTTGCGATATGGAATTTCACGGATTTTAACAGTTTTTCGTCGTCGAAATCACATTCTTGGAAGGATTTCTTGATAATATTGCTCCGTTCCGTTTCGCTATATATGGAAAAGTTGGGGCTAATCCCCGCTTCGCTCGCGAAGTTACGCAAAATACGCACGCACATACTGTGTATGGTACACACCCACGCGCGCGAAATATCCACGATTTTAGAAAGCCGTTCTTTCATTTCGTTAGCGGCTTTGTTGGTGAACGTGATCGCCAAAATTGCAGACGACGGCACGCCCTTTTCTTCCATAAGATAGGCAATACGCGAAGTCAAAACGCGCGTTTTCCCGCTCCCTGCGCCCGCCAAAACAAGCACAGGACCTTCCGTTTCCAAAACGGGTTTGATTTGTTCGTCGTTGAGTTTTTCTAAAATTTCAGTCATTTGTGTCATACGATAATATTATACCACAGTCATATAAAAATTGCAAGTGATTAGCCTGACGAGAATTGAACCCTACAAGGTTTTAGAAACGAAAAAAGGCTGATACTTCGTCAATGTCGCTTATCATACGCGGGTATGATTGTGCTCCATTTCCTTGTCTAATCACTTTTTTCGTTTTTCTAAAACTGCTACGCACCTAAAAAAGCGCATTTTTTAGATGTTTTTGGTGCAACCGTGCGCCGACGTATCCAAATACTTCAAGCATGGTTGCGACGAAAAGAGCAAAAAAGACGCTTTTTAGGCTTGTTGCGGTTCAGTTCCCGCCAGGCTATGGTTTTTATTGAGTACTTCAAATTCGCACTCACGGCGAAAGCGTTCGAGCGCGCGGAGATATTTTTCGCTTAATGCGAGTGTGTAGCGTTGTTTTTCTTCGTAGGAGAGTGTTTCAAAGTAGGGCTTGTCCGTAAGCCGACCGATCGCATCGCTCACTTCCCCGTTTTGCATAAGCATTTCTTTGACTTGAAGATAAAACGCGTCTTCTTTTTCGCCGGCGATTTTTGCGCTGACCTGCTTTGCGAAATACCGTCCTGCCTTGCTTTCGTTGAGTCCGAGCGCACGCGCATTTTCCATTCTGCCCTGCATATCTTCTTTACATTCCGTCCAAAACCCGTTTTTCATTCGCATTTTCGCAAGTCTTGCTTCCTGTTTGAGCGTTCTTTCTTCCCGTGCCATAGCTCTCTCCTTTTTCGACAAATTTTGCATGAAAAAAGTCCACGTTACCGTGGACTTTTCTATTAGTTTCTGCTTCTTTTTCTCGCCGCTTCCGACTTCTTCTTTCTCTTTACGGAAGGCTTTTCATAGAATTCCTTCTTGCGAAGATCTCCAATGATACCATCGCGCGAGCATTTTCTCTTAAAACGACGAAGTGCGCTTTCCACGCTTTCGTTTTCACCGACTCTAACCGTAGACATTCCTTTCAACCCTCCTTTGCCAACTGCGTTTCATTCTTATACCTCGTAATTATAACAAGTTCGACAAAGGTTGTCAAGTCTTTTTTCGCCGTTTTTCTTGTTTTTTTCCATTTTACGGAAAATAAAAAAGGATATGCCTTTATCCTATGGTATATCCTTTGTTTTTTTGTCGAATTTATTGCACAAGTTCAAAATCTTCCGCAGGGTGCTTACACCAAGGACAAATGAAATCGTCGGGCAATTCTTCCCCTTCGTGCACGTAACCGCAAATTTTGCAAACCCATTTTTTCTTATCCGACGGCTTTGCCTGCGGTTTGGGTTTGATATTGCTTTGATAATAATCGTAACTAACGGATTTATCCCCCGAAAGCGTTTGCGCCGCCGTCACTTCCGCTACGAACAGCGTGTGCGTACCGTAGTCGAGTGCGTCCACCACCTTCCCCGAAATGACCGCGTTGGAATATTCGGGCAAATAATACAGTCCGTTTTCCGTGGTTGGATAGCTTTCACCCGCAAATTTATCCACGTCCCGTCCCGATTGAAAACCAAACTTCTTAAATACGTCAAACGGCGTTTTTTCGGTGAGTACGGACACGTTGAACACGCCCGTTTCCCGCATAAGCTGTTCCGTGTAGTTGGCTTTGTTGACGAACACGGTTATGCGTTTGGGGTTATCCGTGAGCATTGCCACCGTGTTGACGATACAACCGTTTTGTTTGTCCTTATCTTTTGAAGTAAGCACAAACAAGCCGTAGGTAATTTTAAACATTGCTTCCTTTTCAATCATTTGGTTTTCTCCTTATATTTTCGCCGCGGGGCGCACCCCGCAAAACGGAATAGATACGAGCAAGACGAGAAGAACGCGGCTTCTCCGACGGGAGTTTACTTATGCGTAAACGACCAAGGAGAAACGCAAGTTCGACGAAGTGTTGCGAAGTATATATTACGTTTAGGCTTTCCAAAGTCCGTGCAGGTTGCAATATGCATACACCGCCACGAGCTTATCGCCACCCGCCAAAGCAAAATCGCAAACGGGTTCACTATTTGCCGTCAGGTATTTAATTTGATAGCCCTGCTCCGTTTCCACAAGCACCCATTCGATCAAGTGCTCTTCCGTCATCGGGTGCGCTACGCTCCCAACGTCTACTTTAATCTTACCGCAACGCGAAGATACCACGGGCACGTGCTTTTCAAGCGACGCTTCTTTCACACCCGCTTCAAGCTCTACATATCCCGCCAAGTTCAACTGCTCTTTGCTCACTACGATTTTGTTACATTTTTCACATTGATAAATTCTCATTTTTATTACCTCATTCAATTATTAGGATTTAATCCTATTTATAGGATAACACAAATAAATACTTTTGTCAACAGTTTGCGGTAAATTTTTCAAAAAAATTTATAACGCGTTATATTTATACAAGCGTTCGTTTAAAAAGTCGCAAGCGTGTTTAAGCTGTATTTCTTCTTGATAGTCGCCCGCGTAAACTTCCACGAGCAACGCGCCGTTAAAGCCGATATCTTTAAGCTGTAAAATGAGCGTGTCGAAATCGAAAACACCGTATCCTGGCAAACACATTTTTCCCTGCTCGTCGATATCCGAAAGGTGCACGTAGGCAAGGCGGTCGTTCATTTCCAAAAGATACTTTTCATAGGGCACACCAGAAATTCTCGCCTGTTTGATATCCAAAACGCCTTTGAGTTTTGGCACTTCTTTTGCAAGCGTTTGAAACACGCCTTCGCGGTTATACGTCGCCCATTCCACGTTTTCCAAACACAGCGTTACGCCATAATTTTGGCAGGTGTCGGAAATTTCTTGAAACGAGCGGATCATTGCAGGAAAATTATCCTTTTCACCCGAACGCGACGCGCGTTTAACGCGCGCCGTACCGTGAAAGGTATAATAGGGCGCGCCAAGGATATTTGCACAGCGCAAAACCTTGTTCAAAAGCGCGAATGCGTCCGCTTTCACGCGCGGGTGTACGCCGAAAAGCTGCGGTTCAAACTGCGTATTTAGAATATGCACGGAGTTTAAAGTAATATTCCCCTTTTTTGTGGCAAGCATACGCGCATAAGCTTCTTCATATTCGGAATAGGTCGTGAGAAAAACCTCGGCGCATGGCACGCCAAGGTCGCAAAGGAGCGGTAACGCTTCTTCCGTTTGTTTGCGCAAAAACAGCGACGCCGTCGATACGCCCGCTTGCATTTTACGCCATAAGCTCCGAAATCACGTCCATCACTTTATCGTGACAACCGCCACAACCTGTGGAACAATGCGTGACCATTTGCACTTCTTCAAACGCTTTTTCCACGTTTGAAAACGCTTCGTGTTCGTGGAGTGCTTTTTCGATATCCGCAACGGATACTTGCTTACAATTACATACCATTTTGTTTTCCATAATTTTATCTCCTAATTTATATAATATACCCAATTTTCTTTGCGGGGTTTATCTGCGGGCGTCATATCGGGATATCCCACGATACAGTTGCCTATCCCCTCGTATTCGCCTTGAATGCCAAGGTCGCTTAGTATTTGTTTTCCCTCGTCCGTTTCAAACGTTTCTCTCGCGCGGTGAATCCAGCACGCACCAAGCCCCAACGAATGTGCCGCAAGGAGCATATTGCCCATTACAAGCGAGCCGTCGTAGACGTGCGTAGACACGCTTTTATCCGCCAATACGACGAGCACACAGGGCGCACCGTAGAAGGGATCGGCGCGGTGAAAGGGATCGTTCCCCGCATTCAAGCGGGAAAGCTTTTTGATAACTTCTTTATTCGTTACGGCAAGAATGATGGGCGATTGCTTGTTCAAGCCCGTCGCCGCCCAAGTGCCTGCCTCCACGATTTTTTCGATATCTACCTTGCTTACGGGCGTATCTTTATATTTTTTCACGCTTCTGCGCGATTTGATCAAACGCAACGTTTCGTTCATAGTTTACTCCTTATACGCAAGGTCTTGTTTCTTCCAATTTTTTAGCACGTTTGCCATATCTTCCGCCACCGCTTTTGCGCCGTCGAGGTCGTGATCGAGATAATTTCCGCACTCGCGCGCAGTATTCCCGGGGATCACGCCTTGAAAATCACGGATAAAAGCCATACTCTCTTGCACGAGCGTGATTGCGTTTTCTTTTGCCACGCTATCGCGCGTGAGCAAATAAAACCCCGTCCTGCAACCCATAGGTCCAACGTATATAATTTCGTCTTTAAACTGACTATTACGGGCATAGGTCGCAAACAAATGCTCGAAAGTATGCATCGCGGACGGAGAAAGATAATCCCCGCCGTTGGGCTTTTTCATTCGGATATCGTAGGTGATCACGTCGCCGTCGATACGGGAAACGTACATTCCCTTTTCAAGCGTGTCGTGGTTGACGGTAAAGCTCGCAATTTTTTGCATAATTAAATAACCTTTGCGCCCGCGTTCTTCAAAATCTCCACCGCTTTTTCAGGCGTTGCGGTTTTGAAACCGATTTGCGCGTGGTTGTCGCTACCTGCAAACGAATACATATATTCGATATTCACACCGCCTTCTTCCAAAGCAATGAGCATATCCGCAAGCGCACCCGATTTATCGGGCACTTCCAAGCCCACGAGTTCCACGAGCGAAGACAAAAATCCCGCACCTTTTAAAGCGACAAGCGCTTTTTCGTTGTCGTCGGTGATCAGGCGCAAAATGCCGAATTCTTTCGTGTCTGCAATGGACATGGAACGCAAGTTCACGCCCGCTTCTTTGAGCGCCTTACAGCACGCGCTCACTCTACCTTCTTTGTTTTCCAAAAATACAGCGATTTGTTTTAACATATTTTTTCTCCCTTATATTTTACGTTTATCGGTAATACGTTTTGCTTTGCCTTCGCTCCGCGCCACCGTGCCCGGGGATACGAGCGTGATCTTTGCGCTTACCGAGAGCGCACTCGTCATATCCGCAGCAAGCTTTCTTCTGATTTCTTCCACGTGTTGCACTTCGTCGAGCGATACGCTGGGCGAAAGCTCCACGATAATTTCCATCGTATCAAGGTTATTCACTCTATCCACTACGATATGATAGTTGGGCGTGATCGCGTCGTTTTTAAGAAGTACGCTTTCGATTTGCGAAGGGAACACGTTCACACCGCGAATGATAAGCATATCGTCGCTTCTGCCCGTGATTTTATTGAGTTTCACGCTCGTTCTGCCACAAGGACATACGTCGTCGTTTAAGCTTGCGATATCACGCGTTCTATAACGGATAAGCGGCATACCTTCTTTGGTAAGCGTGGTGATAACCAGCTCTCCCGACTCGCCCATAGGCACGGGTTCAAGCGTATCCACGTCCACGATTTCGGGATAGAAATGGTCGTCTTGGAAGTGCATACCCGTTTTAAATTCACAATCGCACGCAACGCCCGGGCCTGCAATCTCGGAAAGTCCGTAGATATCGCAAGCGCGGATCCCCAAACGTTTTTCGATATCTTCACGCATACCTTCCGACCAAGCTTCCGCGCCGAATACGCCGCCTTTAAGCTTGATATCTACGCCTGGCTTTAAGCCGAGCTTTTCGATTTCATCCGCAAGATAAATGATATACGAAGGGGTACAGCAAATAATATCCGCGCCGAAATCGGTGATAAGCTGAATTTGTTTTTGCGTGTTA
>JAZOPU010000088.1:0-1259 GCA_045655705.1 Candidatus Scatosoma sp. | reverse complement strand
CGAGTACGCGCTCGCGCCGAGTTCTTTCGTCGTTTCCTGTTTGGAAACTTTGACAGACAGCCCGACCACTGCCGCTGTCAACGTTACGCCTGCAAGTGCTACTGCAAGCCATTTTGCCTTGTCCGATTTTACAAATCGTCTCAATTTTGCCATAATATTATGTCTCCTTTTTCCCTTTCGGGTTATTTTGTCTTGATTATTCGTCGAAACTGATTATCTCGATTTTCGGCGTTACGTACTCTTTTTCTTCATTACTTTTGTCCTTTTACCAAATATACGACTTTTCGTCCTTTATTTTTTATTAGATTTACAATATCGTTTTTTACTCGTTTTGGTAATTTTGCCGTATCTTCTACGACACGGTGATTGCCACCCGATAAGTTTGTTGAAGTAATCAATGCGCTTGTGCCTTTATCTACACGCCCGTAAATATCTATATCACGGCGCAAAACGGACTTGCCGTTTTTGTTTTTCGTCCAAACTTCTTCGGCGGTAGCTACACGCAAATTTACCAAATCCTTATTTTTGCCTTGAAAATTTCTTGACATTTGCATTCGCTCCTGTTATAATTAAATCACTCTTTCAAAGGTCATGAACATGACAGTTGCGCGATTGTGGCAACCTTTTGCAAAAACCCATGAAAGTTTTATTCGAGTAATCGAGGGATAGATTTTGCAACCTTAACCGTCCTACATTGTGGGGCGGTTATTTTCTTTGCTTATTTTTTACGGTTTTTACCGCTCTACCAATATCTTTGCGCGCGTCCAAATAGCCCGAACGGTAAGCGCGCCCCGTTTTTGTTACTCGCAACTGTTGTCCGTTGTTACCTTTCTTCGGCTCACCGTCATTACAAACGCGCTTACCCGTGCGCAGTTCCTGCGCTGCTTTTTGTCCTTTCTGTTTGGGAGAAAGGGGAATGTACTTGCCCATAATTTTACCTCGCAATGTTTTATTTTTTCGCTTGTTTATCTTCAAGCTTATTTTTCATATTATCAACCGTTTCCAACGCCACGCGCGCTTGCGTTTTCATTGCGCTTATCGTAGCTCGCATATCCGTTACTTCCTTGCCGTTTTCGTCTTTGACTTTAACGTTTGCGTTCATTATCGTTTGCAAGGAGTCGCGCAATACTTTTCGTTCTAAATCGAAGATATAAACTTTGAATTTTTCAAGGTTAATATCTTCCGTCAATTCCGCTTGCGTTTTTTTCTTTTCTTTCTTCTTTTTCCAAAACATTTTTACTTTTCCTTTATTCGTTGTT
>JAZOPU010000087.1:0-23333 GCA_045655705.1 Candidatus Scatosoma sp. | reverse complement strand
AGCGTTTTCAAATCGCCCGTTTCCATAAGTACCGCGCCGTATATAACGCCCGCGAGCGCAACGACTTCAATCAGGATACAAACGAGCAAAGTCGCCATACCGTGCTTTTTGTTCTTTAACAAAATTTCTTCCATAAAATATACCTCCGTATGGATTTGATATTAAAATGATATCATATTTCCGTTTATTTGTCAAGGGTTTTTATGAAAAAAATCAAATAAGCGTTTCATATTCTTGATAAAGCGTATCGAGTGCAGTTTTTATTTCTTCCAAACGATTGCATTTTTGTGTGAGAAGCGTAAAATCAGACGCGACTTCGGGGGTTGCAAGATCGGCGTTGATTTGAGTTTCTTCTTCTTCGAGGGTGGAAATTTCCTTTTCGATTTTCTTAATGCGCGTTTGCGTTTGCGCTTGTTTTGCTCGTTCTTCTTTGGTGCGGTAATTGCTTTCTTTTTTAGAAAAAGTGGGGGCAGGTATGGATTGAACGGCTTTTACGGCGTTCTTGTTATCGTTATATTCGTCATACGTGCCCACAAAAGAACGCGCTTCGCCGTTTTCAAGTTCGAGAATTTTTCCCGCGAGTGCACGGATAAAGTAACGGTCGTGGGAAACGAATAAAAGCGTGCCGTCGAAAGAAAGCAGGGCGCTTTCCAAGCTTTCCCGTGCAGGAAGGTCGAGATGGTTTGTCGGCTCGTCTAAAAACAGTGTGTTGCCGTTTTCCGAGGCGAACACGGCGAGCGCGAGCTTTGCCCGTTCTCCGCCCGAAAGCATACGCACTTTTTTGTCCATATCTTCCGCAAACAGTCCCGCTTGCGCGAGAATATTTCTAACCCGCGTTTGTTCCCAAGAAACGTGCCTGCCCCAAAGCTCGTCTAACACGGTATTTTCGCTATCGAGATTAGCGTTTTCTTGATCGTAAAAGGCGATTTTGACAAATCGACCAAATTTTACGGCAGGGTCTTTACCAAACGCCAAACGCTTTAAAAGGGTGGATTTTCCCGTGCCGTTATCGCCCACGAGCGCGCATTTTTCTCCGCGCGATAGGCTAAACGATACCTTGGAAAGTAGTTTTTTATCCCCGACGTATAGGTCGAGATCGTGCACTTCCAAAACGTTTTCATACGACTTTTCGGGATAGCTAAAAGAAAAACGGGGCGGTGGGGGCGGAAGAAAGGGCTTTTCGATAAGCTCCATTTTTTCCAAAGCCTTGCGCCGTGATTGCGCCATTTTCGTTGTGGACGCGCGGACGAGATTTTTATCCACGTATTCTTGCATGTGCGCGCGTTCTTCTTGTTGCTTTTGGTATTCCTTTTCAAGACGCGCCACTTTTTCCGCTTTCAAAAGCTTGTATTTGGTGTAGTTGCCCTTGAAAATAGAAAGCTTTTTATTTTCTAATTCATAGATAGTGGAAACGATTTTATCCAAAAAATACCTATCGTGAGATACGGTCAGGATTGCGCCTTTGAAAGTGCTTAAATAGTCTTCCAACCAAAATAGCGTTTTCATATCCAAGTGGTTTGTAGGCTCGTCCAAAATGAGCAGGTCGGGGCTTTCAAGAAGCAAACGGCAAAGCTTTAAACGCGTTTTTTCACCGCCTGACATCGTGGATATTTTTTGCTCGTAGGCACTTTCAAACCCCATACCGCCAAGCACCGTGCGGATTTTTATGTCGAATTGATAGCTGTCACGCGCGGCAATTTGTTTGTTTAACCATTCGTATTTAGAAGTGAGTGCGCGGTATGCTTGCGTATTTTCCTGCGTTTTGGAAATGGCGTTTTCCACTTCGCGCAAGGTTTCGATTGCACGGATATCTTCCGCGAAAATTTCCCGCATTTCTTCGTATACGGTGTTGTCGGAATCATACCCGCCGTTTTGCGCCAAATACCCGATTTTTATTGCGTTTTTGCGGAATAAACTACCGCTTTCGGGGTCTAATTCTCCTAAAATTAAACGAATAAGGGTGGTCTTGCCTTCGCCGTTACCACCGATAAGCCCCACCCGCTCGCTCTCGGAGAGCGTAAAACAGACGTTTTCTAATAAACTACCCCCGCAAAAGCCGAAGTATACGTTTTCCGAAGAAATTAACATAAACCACCGTAAAATCGCAAAAAATAATAATATGAAAGAAAAAAATACGAAAAAAATACTCAAAAAAATCCGTGAAGCGGAAGAAAAAATGCTTTCCGCTACGCCTACGCAAGCGGCAAAACTCACCAGCCGTATCGTGCGACTTAAAAGCACGGTTTTTGATTAGAAATCCCACTTGGGAACGTAAGCCGTTTGCGCGGAGCTACGTTCTTGTAAAAACAAATTTTCCATTCCCATTTCCATTGCCGTTTGCACCACGCTTTGGTATTCGCGCGCAGTGATTTTTCGCCCCAGCTCGGGGAACTTGTCTATTTCGCCAAAGGGCGTGTATTGGCTCATAAGGCTTAGATAGGTGTTTGCGCCAAGCTCGCGCGCAACCCATTTGACGACGGATTTACTGTCCGCAGAGCAAAGTGGCATCACGAGATGTCGAACGATAAGCCCTGAAAGCATTTTTCCCTCGCTCGTCATTTTGAGCGGTTTTTTTGCCATAAAGCGGATTGCCTGACTTGCTACGTCAAAATAGTCTTCGCGCCCCAAATACCGTTTGGAGAGCGCGGGGGAATAGAATTTTAAATCGGGCAAATAGATATCGACAAATTCGTCGATAAGTGCAAGCGTGTCCACCTTTTCATATGCGCTCGTGTTGTATACGACGGGGATTTTCGGACGGTAGGAAGACAACGCTTCGCAAAGATAAGGTACGATATGCGAAGGGGTGACGAGTGAAATATTTTCCGCGCCCTTATCTTCTAATTCGCGAAAAATATCGCAAAGCTCGTTTGTCGATATCGCCTTTCCGCGAATAGAGCGAGAAACTTCAAAATTTTGACAGTAAGGACAGCGAAGATTGCAACCCGTGAAAAAGATAGTCCCGCTTCCGTTTTTAAAGGAAATGCACGGTTCTTCAAACGGGTGGAGATAGTATTTGGCGATAGAAATCCCGCTCGCGCCACACGCACCCACGCCCTTGGTTCGGTTTGCGCCACATTCCAAAGGACATAATTTGCAATTTTTCAGTTGCTCGCTACGTTCGTTCATAGGGATATTATAACATAAACAAATATTTTTTGCAAGGGGAATAACTTGACAGGGGCAAAGAAAAGTGGTATAATACAAAAACAATATCAACTATGTTAAAAAGAGGATTTTTTACATGAAAAAGTTTTTTACCAGCGAAAGCGTCACCGAAGGGCATCCCGATAAGGTATGCGATAATATTTCCGACGGCATTTTAGACGCGATTTTATCCCAAGACCCGCAAGCCCGCGCGGCGATCGAGTGCGCGGCGGCGTTTGATACGCTCCTTATTATGGGCGAAGTCACGACGAGTGCGGTTGTCGATTACAAGCAAAAAGCACGCGAGATTATTCGCGATATTGGCTATGATTTTGGTTCTTTTGCGTTCGATAAATGCAAAATTATCACGGCGATACATACGCAATCTCCCGATATCGCTATGGGTGTGAACGCGTCGCTTGAAAATAAAACGGTTGCGGGTGCAAACGAAGACGAGGCAAACCGTCTTGGCGCAGGCGATCAGGGTATGATGTTCGGGTATGCTTGCCGTGAAACGGACGAGCTTATGCCACTCACCCTGTCCTTGTCGCATAAATTGGCGCAAAGATTAACGAAAGTTAGAAAAGACGGACTTGTAAAATATCTCCGTCCCGACGGAAAAACACAGGTTACGGTGGAATACGAGAACGGCAAAGCCAAGCGTATCGACGCGGTGGTGCTCTCCACGCAACACGACGATAAAGTGTCGCAAGAGCAAATCCGCGCGGATATGAAAACGCTCGTTATCGACCAAGTCATCCCTGCAAACCTTATGGACGAAAACACAAAAATTTATATCAATCCCACGGGGCGTTTCGAGATCGGCGGACCGGAAGGGGATAGCGGTCTTACGGGCAGAAAGATTATCGTGGACACGTACGGTGGTAGATGTGCGCACGGCGGCGGCGCGTTTTCGGGTAAAGACCCCACGAAAGTGGATAGAAGTGCGGCGTATTATTGCCGTTATATTGCCAAAAATCTCGTAGCGGCGGGGCTTGCGGACGAATTGGAAATACAAGTCGCTTACGCAATCGGCGTGGCAAATCCCGTTTCCGTGCACATCAATAGCTACGGCACGGGCAAGGTAGACGACGAGCGTTTGGCTGAAATTGTAAAAACGGAGTTTGACTTGCGCCCGTACGCGATTATCAAAGCGTTGGATTTGAGAAAACCCGTATTCAAAGCGACGGCTGCCTACGGACATTTTGGAAGGACAGGCTTTGCGTGGGAAAACACGGACAAAGCAGAAAGCTTAAAAAAATATTTATAATATACGAAAAAATCGACGGAAAACCCGTCGATTTTTTATAAACTTTTTAAAAATGCGTTTAATAGATTTTTTTGCGTTTCCGTTAGAGAAGATAATTCTTTAACGGACGTTTTATTTGAAGAGAAAAAATCTTCAAGCGTAATACCTAATCCCCAGCAAATATGCCCAAGGTACTCTATGGTAGGGCTTTTTTCTCCGCGTTCTAATTGATATATATACGTAGGGGAAACGCCTGCGTTGTTCGCTAATTCGTTTCGGTTCATTTTCCTTTCTTCGCGTAGCTCCTTTATGCGATTTCCTACTTCTTGTGTGTCCATAAATTATATCCCCCCTTTTAACTTTAGTTATATTTTAAACGATTTTTTTTAAAAAAATACCAATTATTGTGTTGACATAGTAAAACTATTGTGTTAAAATATAAATACAATAATTTAAAAGGTGTTATATTTATGGGGAATATCGCGGATACCAAAAAGAAAACGGTAACGCTTACATTAACGGAGAATTGCAATTTAAATTGTGTTTATTGTTATGAAGAACACAAAGCAAATAGAAAAATGTCGTTGGAAACAGCCAAAAAGATTATTTTGGCGGAAATGAACAAGGACGACGGTTTTGAGTTTGTCTATTTGGATTTCTTTGGCGGAGAGCCGTTTTTACAGTTTGAAACGTTGAAAGAGATCGTTGCGTTTGTCAAAGAGCAACGGTTTAGAAAACCGTATATTATGTTTGCTACAACGAACGGAACACTGATACACGGCGAAGTGCAAAAATGGTTGCTTGAAAATCTCGATTGCTTCGTTATAGGTTTGAGTTTGGACGGGACGAAACAAATGCATGATATAAACCGTTGTAATTCGTTTGATAAAATCGATTTAGAATTTTACAAGAAATATTATCCCGATCAAGGCGTGAAAATGACAATATCGGATAAAACTTTACCTATGCTGTTTGACGGTGTGAAGTTTTGTCATGACAATGGTTTGATTTGCAACTGTAATTTGGCGTTTGGGATCGATTGGTCGAACGAAGAAAATCAAGAGATACTTTCGCGTGAGCTTATGAAGCTTATCGATTATTATCTTGCACACCCCGAAATCAAGCCTTGTTCTCTACTTGATACGGATATAATAAAGCTCGGTTACGACAATATCGGCAAGAAAAATCAAAAATGGTGCGGGGCTGGTACACATATGCATACGTATGACGTGGACGGCAACGTATATCCTTGTCAATTCTTTATGCCGTTGTCAGCGGGTGAAGAAAAATCCAAAAAAGCCAAAGATATCGTATTCCATAAAGACATTCCCGCCGAGCTGTTAGATGATAAATGCAAAGATTGCGTGGTAAAGGCTGCGTGTCCGACCTGCTATGGCTCGAATTATGTGAGTACGGGGAATTTATATAAGAAAGATGATAATATGTGTAAGCTTACGAAAATCACGTTAAAAGCGCGCTCGTATTTACGCGCAAGACAATGGGAAATGGGGCAATTAAAGCTTACGGAAGAGGAAGAACAGGTTCTTTTGCGTAGTGTGTTGAAAATACAAAATGAATTATTGGTTTAAGAGGTGAAATTATGTTTTATTTAGGAAAAAGATTGTTGCAAAAAGTTCAAAACGCCTTTAAAGGTCAAAAAGTTGCTTATGCAAACGATGTATACAGTATAGAATGTGGGAGTAAATATGATCCTGATGCGTATGGCTGTACGGAATGTGCTTATACCTGTCGCGGTACTTGTGAATCGGGTAGCGATAATTGCTATACAAAATAGGGATTATAATGTCAAACAAAATAAAAATAAAAAGGAGATAAAATTATGTTTAAAATCAGCGAAAAATTATTGAAAACGATGAAAGGCTTGGTGTCTAACCGTAAATTGGCGTATGCGGGAAACGTTGCATATAATTGTGGCGGGAGCTGTACGGGTACTTGTAGCGGTTGTGATGGGACTTGTGTCAATGGTTGCGCGAACGGTTGTGTGTCGCAAAATAAATACGCGATTATGTGGAAGGAGTAAACGATGAAAATTCTAAAAAAAGCTGTTGCAGGGATTTGTGTGTTTGCAATTTGTTTTGCTATGGGCTGTGGCGGAACGAGCAATAATGATGAAAGTGCAAAGCCCAGCCCATTAGAAACGCCGATCGTGCAAGCGGTTGGAAACGTACTCTATTGGAATAAGATAGAAAATGCGGTAGAATATAGAGTTATTAAGAATGGGGAAACTTATGTGACTACTAAAAATTTGTTTGTTCGCGTTGACGATTTAGCGCAAAATTCGGAGTTTAGTGTCGTCGCAAAAGCAAGCAATCAAAGCCAAAATTCTAAAACGTCCGACCGAGTTTTGATAAGTAGGAATACGGGGTTTACAGAAGAAGAAAGCTTGACGATTACCTTATCCGATGAAAATGAAACGAATCAATATTCGGTTCCGTCGAATATTAACTGCGTAACGATTACGGGCACAGTTTCAGAAGAAGTGAATGCAAAAATCGAATTTGAAGCAAGGACTTCGGATATTTTTATCCAATTGAATGGAGTTTCTATGACCGCGGGCGAAAGCGTAAACTGCCTTGGAATGAAAAATGACGCGTACGATGAAACGAGTAATTATTCGGCGATTATCAAAGTGACGGGTGAAAATCATTTAACGTGCAAATCAGTTACTAAAACACCTGGTCAGCCTGCTCAAAACACGGAAATACAAGGTGGAACGGGTTATGTTGGCGGTTCTCCTATTTTATTTTCAAAGCTCGCGATTATCGGAGACGGCAGTTTAGAATTGATAGCAGGAAATGGTGGAAACGGCGGAAAAGGTGCCAATTCAGCGGGTTTTAGTTCAAAGCGATATGGCTTTGGTGGAAACGGTGGAACAGGTGGTAGTGGTGTTTATTCCGCAAAAACCGTGCTTGCTATGGATTATGGTGGAATTGTGCGAGCAACTGCAGGTATCGGCGGAAACGGCGGTGAGCCTGGTGCAAACGGCAGCATTGTATCAAGTATTTGGGGTGCTACGTGGGATTCTTATTATGGACAAAAAGGTGCGGACGGTAGCAAAATTAGGGGCGAATTTTTGAATTTGCAAGGCGTGCTTGAATAAAAATTAAGCAAAAAATGACGGTGGAAAATTTCCACCGTCATTTTTTGCGTTCGTTTATAATAACACGATACCGTTTTGTTTGCAGGTGTTGCGCGTTTCTTCGTCCCAAAGGGATACTTGCACTTCCCCGATATGCGCTTTGCCAAGCAGTAACATAGAAAGGCGGGATTGTCCGATACCGCCGCCCATTGTCAAGGGCAATTCTCCCGAAAGCAGGGCTTTATGGAAGGGCAATTCTTTGCGCTTGGTTGCACCCGCTTTTTCCAGCTGACTTGCAAGCGATTTTTCGTCTACGCGGATACCCATAGACGAGATTTCCATAGCGCAAGAGAGTACGTCGTCCCAAAAAAGAATATCGCCGTTCATCGTCCAATCGTCATAGTCAGGTGCGCGCGAATCGTGCGGTTTGCCCGAGCGGAGCTTGTCGCCAATTTGCATAATGAACACCGTTTTATGTTCTTTTGTGAATGCGTTTTCGCGTTCTTTGGAAGAAAGGTTGGGATAGAGATCTTCGAGCTCTTGGGAAGTGATAAAAGTAACCGTGCGCGTAAGATTTACGCCAAGTTGCGGATAACGGCATTTCAAGAAATCCAGCGTGTCGCAAATCGCACCAACGATACCTTGGACTACGTTTTTAAGATAGGTGAGATTGCGCGTTTCCTTGGTGATAATTTTTTCCCAGTCCCATTGATCGGTGTAGACGGAGTGGAGATTGTCCATATCTTCGTCGCGACGAATGGCGTTCATATCCGTATATAAACCTTCGCCCGCGGAAAAACCGTAATTTTTGAGTGCCATACGCTTCCACTTGGCAAGCGAATGTACGACGACGGCGTTTTTGCCCGTTTCTTTCAGGTCAAAGGCAACGGGGCGTTCGACACCGCTTAAATCGTCGTTAAGTCCGGTCGTGGGATCGACGAACAGGGGCGCGGAAACGCGCTTTAAATTGAGAACAAGGCAAAGCCGTTCTTCAAACGTGCGTTTCAAAAGTCCGATCGCCGTTTGCGTATCATACATATTCAGCGTGGAAACATAGCCCTTGGGCACGATCACTTTGCTCATAATAAAAACCTCGGTTAGTAATGTATATAGTTTATCACACGCGATTGGCTTTGTCAAGAAAATAAAAAGGTGCAAAGCATTTAAAATTGTGTAAAAACGGGTATAAAAAGAGAAAATATCCTTTCTATCGCCAGCTTGGGCGATTTTGTAATACTTTTTTAAAAAACAGGCGTGAAAACGCTTTGCATTTTGACGGAAATATTGTAAAATAGAAAAGGCGGTTTATAAACGCTCGCGTTTTATTTCGCCTAAATTTAGGAAAAAATAGTATCGGAGTAATAGCATGGGACTCATCAAATATCTTATGAGCGGCGACGGAAGAAGAAGCCTTAAAAAGCTGAATAAAATGGCGGATAAGGTGGAAGAACTGGAAAGCGTATATCAAGTAATGGACGACGAAACGCTGAAATCGCAAACGGACGTACTCAAAAACCGTTTGGCGGCGGGGGAAACGACGGACGATATTTTATACGACGCGTTCGCGGTGCTCCGCGAAGCGGCAAAGCGCGTGCTTGGAATGCGTCACTTCCGCGTGCAAATTATCGGCGGTATTTGCTTGCACCAAGGCAGAATTGCGGAAATGCGCACGGGTGAAGGTAAAACGCTCGTGTCCACTTTGCCTGCATATCTCAACGCGCTCACGGGCAAGAGCGTGCATATCGTTACGGTAAACGACTATCTTGCCAAGCGTGACGCGGAATGGATGGGTAAAGTGCATAAATTTATGGGGCTTACCGTAGGCGTGGTCGTGCCGGGTATGGACGACGACGAAAAACGCGCGGCATATCAATGTTCTATCGTATACGGCACGAATAACGAATTTGGCTTTGATTATTTGCGTGATAACTTAAAAACAGATTTAAGTAAAATGGTACAACGCGATCTCTCGTTTGCAATCGTGGACGAAGTAGACTCCATTTTAATCGACGAAGCAAGAACCCCGCTTATCATTTCTGGTAAGGGCGAAAAATCCTCCGATTTATACGTGCAGGTAGATAAACTCGTACGCACGCTTTCGGGCGGTTTTGACGACGAGCTTAAAGAAGAACAAGACGCGGCGTTGCTTGCCCAAAAAGCGGATAAAAAGAATAAAAAGAAAAAGGTTGTGGACGATACGGACGACGAAGAAGAAATCGTTGACTATACCAAAATGACCTTGGAAGAACAAGCCAATTACGAAGCGGAGCAAGCGGAAAAGAAAGCGCTTGCAAAGGCATCCGCGCCCGAAGGCAAAAAATCGCTTGCGGCGGCAAAGGATTGGGATTATATTATCAACCGCAAGGAAAAGACGGTCGAACTCACCGACAGCGGTGCAAGAAAAGCGGAAAAATTCTTCCGTATCGACAATATCGCGGAAATTGAGCACGCGGATTTGAACCATCATATCCAACAAGCGCTCAAAGCGCATAAGCTTTTCAAATTAGACGAAGATTATATCGTTTCCGACGGTGAAGTTGTGATCGTAGACGAGTTCACGGGCAGACTTATGATCGGAAGAAGATATTCCGACGGTTTGCACCAAGCTATCGAAGCAAAAGAAGGCGTGGAAGTGCGTAGCGAAAACAAGACGTACGCAACGATTACCTTCCAAAACTATTTCCGTTTATACTCCAAGCTTTCGGGTATGACGGGTACGGCAAAGACGGAAGAAGCGGAGTTTAGAACCATCTATTCGTTAGATGTTGTGGAAATCCCCACCAACCGCCCCGTACAACGCGTGGATTTGCCCGATATGGTGTATTCGACGGTAGACGGCAAAAAACGTGCGATCGTAGAAGAAATCATGCAGCGCCACGAAGCGGGGCAACCCATTCTCGTGGGTACGTCGTCGGTGGATAAATCGGAAGAAATTTCCCGTTTGTTAAAGCGCAACGGCGTGAAACATAACATTCTCAACGCAAAGAACCACGAACGCGAAGCGGAGATCGTAGCCCAAGCGGGACGGCTTGGCGCGGTTACCATTTCCACGAATATGGCAGGGCGCGGTACGGACATTTTGCTTGGCGGTAACCCTGAATATTTGGCGAAAAAGCGTTTAAGAGAAGAAGGCGCGGAGCGCGAAGATATCGAGCTTGCGATCAGCACGTATATCACGGACGTAGACGAAAAAATTCAGGCGCTTCGCGAAAGATATAAAAAGGTTTACGAATACTATAAAAAAGAAACGGATGCGGAAAAAGAACAGGTTATTTCAGCGGGCGGGCTTTGCATTATCGGCACGGAACGCCACGAATCCCGCCGTATCGACAACCAGCTCCGCGGTCGAAGCGGTCGTCAGGGGGATATCGGTATGTCGGTGTTCTTCCTGTCCTTGGAAGACGATCTTGTTATGCGCTTTGGCGGAGAGAGAATGAAAGCGCTGTATCATTTGTTCAAGATCGACGAAGATACTTGCCTGCAATCGAAAATGCTTTCTCACGGCATTGAGAACGCGCAAAAGACGATCGAGGGCAGAAACTTTGGTATTCGTAAGAACGTTCTGCAATACGACGACGTTATGAATAAGCAACGTATGGTTATGTATGAAGAACGTATGAACGTTTTGAAAGGGAACGACGTGCACGAACAGGTGCTTAAATATATCCCCGATTACGTTGCCGACACGCTTTCTTCGGCGGTGAACGTGGAAGATATGCCCGAGCTTTGGAACGAAGAAGAACTCAACGCGGCGCTTGAAGCAAAGCTTTTGCCCGAGGGTACGAACTACGTCACGCGCGAACGGCTTATGAAGTGGGATTATGAGCTTGCGCTCAAAAAGATATCCAAGAAAGTCGAAAAAGAATACGAAAAGAAAATTCAAGAGCTCAAAGAACAAGGCGTGGATTTCTCGCAAATTGAAAGACGCGTGTTGCTTATGAACGTGGATAGAAATTGGATTGATCATATCGACGCTATGGATCAGCTCCGCAAAGGTATTTCCTTGCGTGCATACGGACAGGTAGACCCGATTATTTCGTATAAGAAAGAAGGTTTTGATATGTTCGACGAAATGATCGAGCGTATCCAACGCACGACGATCAGCGTACTTTTGAAAGTGAAAGTGGAAATGCGTCCCGCGCCCGCTCCCGTGCAACAAAGCGCGCCCGTAGCCACGGCGCAACGCCGTCCGTTCCGTCGTCAACAGCCTGTGCCCATGACGAATATGAGCTCGTATAAAGAAGCAATGGCAAAATCGCAACAAGCGGAAAACGCAGATAAATAAAGGAATTATATGTTCAAAGCAGACGATTATAGATTAAAAATACAAGGCATGCGCGAAGTTTTGAAAGAAGCGGAATACGCGCTGGATATCGAGCATTTACGCCCCCGGCTTGCGCAACTCGAACAAGAACAGGAATCCCCGGAAGTTTGGAAAGACTTGGAAAAATCCACCAAAATTGGGCGCGAGATTGCAAGTATTCGCGGTAAGATCACCGCTTACGAAAAGGGCGAAACGGCACTTGGGGATGCAAACGACGTCGTTGACCTTATCGAAGAAACGGAAGACGAAAGCTTGATAGCCGAGCTTGACGAAATGCTTTCGGTTGCGGAAAAGGATATTGAAGATATGCGTATCCGCGCGATTTTGAAAGGACCGTATGATAACCATAACGCCATGCTTGCATTGCACGCGGGTGCTGGCGGTACGGAAGCTTGCGATTGGTGTCAAATGCTCTATCGTATGTATTGCCGTTATTGTGAAAAAATGGGCTTTAAAGTGTATGAGCTGGATCGTGAAGCAGGCGACGGCGCAGGCTTTAAAAGCGTGGATTTCCGCGTGGAAGGCGAAAACGCTTATGGGTACTTGAAAGCGGAAATGGGTGTGCATAGACTGGTGCGTATTTCTCCGTTCGACGCGAACAAACGCCGTCAAACGTCCTTTTGTTCGCTGGAAGTTATGCCGGAAGTCGAAGACGACAACGAAGTAGAGATCAACGACGACGATATTCGTATCGACATCTACCATTCTGGCGGTGCAGGCGGTCAAAACGTAAATAAGGTGGCTTCGGCTGTGCGTATCACGCATTTCCCCACGGGAATCGTGGTACAATGCCAAAACGAGCGTTCGCAACTTCAAAACAAAGCAATGTGCTTTAATATGCTTCGTTCCAAACTCTTGGAAAAGAAGATTGAACAACGCCAAGCGGAAGCAAACGCCATGAAAGGCGACGTGAAAAAGATCGAATGGGGCGCGCAAATCCGCTCCTACGTGTTCTGTCCGTACACGATGGCAAAAGACCATCGCACGGGCTATGAAAAGGGCGATATCCAAGCGGTTATGGACGGGGATATCCACGGTTTTATTATCGATTATTTGAAAAAAGCGTAACAAAGAGCGGCTCTATGCCGCTCTTTCAATCAAAAATTATGCAATATACAGTAGATATTAAAAAAGAAAATCCTATCATTTTAGGCATAGAAAGTTCGTGTGACGAAACGGCAGCGGCGGTCATTTGCGGGAGAAAAATACTCTCCGACGAGATTGCGTCTTCTGCCAACATTCAATCGTTATACGGCGGGGTTGTTCCCGAAATCGCCTCTCGAGCGCATACCGACGCGATCGCGGAGGTGGTAGATCGTGCTATCAAAAACGCAGGTATTAAAAAAGAAGATATCGACGCCGTTGCAGTAACCTACGGCGCGGGGCTTTTGGGAGCACTCCTTGTGGGCGTGTCCTTTGCCAAAGCGTTTGCGTATGCTTTGAATAAACCGCTTATTGCCGTCAATCATATCCGCGGGCATCTTGCGGCGGCGTATTTAGACGAGCCGAGCTTGCAACCGCCGTTTATCACCTTGCTCGCAAGCGGTGGTCACACGGCGATTTTGCATACGAAAACGCAAACGGAATTTGAAATTTTAGGCGCAACGCTCGACGATGCCGTGGGTGAAGCGTTTGATAAAGTCGCGCGGGTGTTGGGGCTTAAATATCCGGGTGGACCGCATATCGAACGCGCCGCAAAGGACGGGGAAAACAACATTCCTATGCCAAAAATGCTCAAAGGCGGGGGTGGGTATAATTTTTCGTATAGCGGTTTAAAAACGGCGGTTATCAATTATTGCCACACGAAAGAACAAAAAGGCGAAGCGTATAGCGTGGCAGACGTGGCGTGTTCGTTTCAATGCGTCGCAGTGGACGTGTTGGTGGAAAAAACCGTTTCGGCGGCTTTGGAAAAGGGTGTTTGCACCGTAACGGCAGGCGGCGGTGTTGCGGCGAACGGGTATTTGCGCGAAAGCTTGCAAAATGCTTGCGCAAAAAACGGATTAAAGCTCGTATTGCCCGAAAAACGCTATTGCACGGACAACGCGGCGATGATCGCGGCGGAAGGCTTGACACAATTTAAAATGGGTAATTTTGCACCAATGTCCTTGAACGCAAAAGCTTCCATTCCTCTTTCAGCGACGTTGCAAACACCGCAAAATAAGGAGCGGAACGCGTAATGGAGCATTTTGTGGAAATTTTATTACACGCCGTCAAGGACACGTTGCCGTTTTTGCCTTGGATATTGCTCATTTATATCCTGATCGCGCTCATTGAAAACAAGACGGATTTGAAAAGTGCAAACCGATTCGGCGGTAAATTTGCACCGCTTATCGGTTCGGCTACGGGACTGATCCCGCAATGCGGTTTTTCGGTGATGGCGGCAAAATTGTACGAACGAAAATATATCACGCTCGGCACGCTGCTTGCTATCTTTTTCGCTACGAGCGACGAAGCGTTTATTATTCTTTTGTCTTCCGGTACGGGCGCGGTTTGGGTGTTGCCCTTGCTTGCAGTGAAAGTGCTTGCAGGCGTGGCGGTTGGCTACGCGGTAGACGGTGTGTTTAAAGCCGTTGGGCGGGGGCAGGTATGCGTTGAAATGCAAAACGAAACCACCGCAAACACACCAAAGGAATGGTTTATTAAACAGTATATGGACGAGCGCGACGGCGACGTCGTTTGCTCGTGCGGGCGAGATCACAGTGGAGAAAGCGCGTGGAAGAACTATCTTTTATATCCGCTGTTGCACACGTTCAAAGTGGCGGCGTTTATATTTCTCGTTAATTTTATTTTAACGATGATTATCCATAGCGTCGGAGAGCAAGCGTTTGTGGATTTCTTGCACAGGGGTAGATTTTTACAACCGTTTATTGCCTGTGCGATCGGGCTTATTCCTAACTGTGCGTCAAGCGTGGTGCTCACCGAAGCCTTTTTATCGGGCGGAATCGCGTTTGGCTCGCTCGTTGCGGGTTTGTGCGTGAATGCAGGCATGGGGTTCGTCGTGCTACTCAGAAACACGAAAAAGTGGAAACGCAATTTGGCGTTGATTGCATTTTGTTATTTAACGTCGGCGGTTTTGGGCGTACTTCTCAATATAGTGCCGATTATGGCTTTATAGCGTTTAAAAAGAAGGAAATCGTTGTATATATAAATAAGGAGATAAGGCTATGGAAGAAGTAAAGATTAATAAGGTTACGGACGGCAAGTTAGAGATCGTGCTTTCGGGCGATATCGATCTTGGCAATGCGGAAGCGTTTTACGCGGAAGTTATGAGCGGTTATAACGCCACGCCTGCGAACGTCGTTTTTGATTGCACACAGCTTAATTTTATCGACAGCACCACGCTGGGTACGTTCGTGAAAATTTTAAAACACGTAAAAACCAACGGGCACACGATGCGACTTTTGGGCTTGCAATCTAAAATCAAAAAACTGTTTTTGATTTGCTCGCTGGATAGCATTATGGAGATTGCGTGATATGGAAAAATTTACGGTAACGCTCCCCTTGACGGGTGAATATCTCACGACGGTACGCTTAACGACGGGTGGGCTTTGCGCGCTCGCGGGCTTTAACGTGGACGAAACAGAAGACTATAAAGTGTGCGTGACGGAAAGCTTGCTTATTTTAAAACGTAACGGATATCGTAGCGCGAGTATTTATTTTACCGTTGGTGAAACGCTTGCATGCAAAGTGCAGGGCGAAAACGGCGACGGTGCGTTTGAAGAGAATATCGAAGACGAAATTTCCCGCGCATTGCTTTCGGCACTCGTTGGCGAAGTTTCTTTTGAAACGGATAACTTTGGCAGGGTAGAACTTATCTCATTCGTAGGGTAAACAATGACGGAAGAATCGGTAAACGCGCTGTTTCAGCGATACAAAGAGAGCGGGGATATTCGTATTCGGAACGAAATCGCCGAAAAATATCTCTACATAGCCGACATTCTTGCAAAAAAATTCGTCGGTCGGGGCGTAGAATACGACGATCTCAAACAGGTCGCTTCGTATGCGCTTTTGCGTGGAATCGATCGTTTTGATCCGGATATGGGTATGCAATTTACCACCTTTATCACACCAACCGTCACGGGTGAGATCAAGAATTATTTCCGTGATAAATCGAGAATGGTCAAACTGCCAAGACGGCTTGGCGAGATTAGCACGGCAGTGAAAAAATTCTCCGCCGATCACGAAGCGAAATACGGGACAAAACCGAGCGTGAAGAAAATTGCGCAGGCTCTTGGTTTTGCGGAAGAAGACGTGGTCAAGTCGTTGGAAGTAGGCGGTGTGATCTCCTTGGACGGTATGTCAGGGGATAATGAAGACAGCGATAACAGAAATTTACATTCGCTGATTGCCGATAGCGACGATCGATACGAAACGTTTGAAACAAAAGAAACGCTCAAAGCGGCAATGAAGGATTTCACGGATACGGAAAAAGCGCTTATCAAATACCGCTACGTAGACGAGCTTTCGCAAAGTGAAACGGCAAAGCGGTTGGGAGTGTCCCAAATGTTTATATCCAGAATGGAAAGAAAACTGCTTGCAAAGCTCAAAGAATCGCTTAAAGACAGTATTTAAAATGATAAAAGGGGGGCAAAACGGTGATTTTTGAAATTGACGACTACTTGTCTATGCAAGATGCGATTGCGCAGTTTTGCCTGTTTTTAGCGCAAAATGAAGTTTCCGACGAACGCGTGTTCGATAGCCGTTTGGTGGCAAACGAGCTGGTGGGGAACGTGTTAAGACATTCGCGCGGAAAAGCGAAATTGTGCGGGGATATCCGCAACGGCTTTGTGGAACTGACGGTGTTTTCGTCCGTAAGTTATATACCCCCGAAAAGGGCGCAAAATGCGGAAATATACGCCGAGCACGGCAGGGGATTGTATTTGGTGGATAGCGTGTGCCACGAGCGCACAATGACCAAAGACGGCGGTATACTCGTGCGTATACGGATAAAGTAAATAGAAAAAACCCCGCTATCGCTTTGAAAAGCGAGAGCGGGGTTTTTCGTATGCTTATTTCATTTTAACGGTGAATTGATAAATCTTTGCAAGCAAACTATCGGGAATACGATCTCTGTATTGACCGAGATAAATGAACAGTTTGCGGAAGAATTCCTTGTTGTCACCGCCCACGACGTAGTCGGGAATTTCAGGCATTTCACCTTTATATTTGAGAATAAAGATTTCCGTGAATTGATTTCTTTCTTGATTGTCAAGCACCGCGATAAACGGATCAAAGCTCTTGGAGTTATAGAAATCGTACCCAGCCGTTTCCACGGGGCGAGCAGGCATAGAAGTGAACGTGGGGTTGACTTCTTCCGCAAGGGCAACGCCTTCCACAGGACCGCCGTCGTAAGGCAACGCTTCCGCATATTCTTCCACAACGTATTCGGAAGGAATTTCAACGGGTGTAGATGCTACGGGCGCAACGGGTGCGACAGGCGCAACCGGAGCAACCGCCATAGCGGGAGCAGGCGCGGGCGCGGGAATCGCAGGGATAGGTTGTTGCACGGGTTCTTTGACTGCCTTTTCTTTCTTTGCTTTGGGAGCTTTCACTTTTTTCTCTTTGGGTGCTTTCATTGCTTTTTCCTTTTTACCGTTTTTGCATTTATTTTGAATGATACAGATAATGATTTGCACAAGCGAAATCGCGGCAGCCACGATTGCGAACAGTAAGAACGCTTTTGCGCCTTTGCTCATAATGGCGATATAGCATACGGCAAGACCGACGATAAATTGAAGAATATAACGTACAAGGTCAAACGCAAGTCCTTTTTTCGTTTGCAAACGAATGGAAACGATAAGCGCGTTTAAAAGTGCGAGCGTGCAAACGACGATAATCACAAGCTTGAACGATACCAAACCTTTAAGACCGCTGGATAATCCTGTTTTGAAATTAGCGGTGTAGCGGAGCATTGCCAAAAGTACCGCCGCGGAAGCACCGATGGAAAGGAGCACTTGCAACTGATTCAGCCACGCTTTTTTACCGTTTTTCGCTACGGCGAGAATGAAATATACGAACGCACCGAACGCGGCAAGCGCGATAGAATACAAATCAAGCAAGTTGGTTTTGTATTCATAGTATGTAAACGCATAAACAGTGATAGCATTGAGTGCCCAAGCCGCGGTAAAGAAGAATACGACGGCGCGGAGCATAGCCGGTGCTTTCTTGGAACAAAAGATTGTGATAACGCCAAGAATTACGGCGATTGCCAAAAACCCGACGAAGCCGTAAAGCGCAAGTCCCGCAAATCTCGTGGGATAGTTAAACGCGTTTACGAGTACGGGCAAGCCCCAAGCTTTGTTAGAGGCAGAAATCACGTCTTTCACAGCGTCGAAAAGCTTCATACTGTTTGCGGAAGCGTCAACGAGAATTTTCACGTTGAGCAAGAACGCCGCGGCAACGGCGATAACGGCAAACAGAGCAGCGAAAATACGCGCCGCGACGTTTTTCTTTTTCGCGGGTTGCTTATTTTCTTGCGCCAGCGTTTCGGGCGCGGTCTCGAATGCATTGGTGTTGGAATTGTTCATATAGACACTCCTAAAAGTATTCGTTTATATATTGTATTATAACACTTTCCAAAAGATATGTCAATTATAAAGAAAAACTTTTCGTTGAAATTGTGAAAATATAAAAATTTTTTTAAAAAATTTTACGCGGAAAGGGGGCTTATGTCGAAAAATCCTTGAAAAAAAATTGTGTTTGGGGTATAATAGTATCGTGGCGACCAAGTGTCGTTGATTGTATGTGGATTTTACGTGGAGGATAAAGATATGACCGAGCTTGATAAAATCGTGGAACAAACGGCGGAAACACTCAAAGTGTATTTTGCTTTTTATAAGGAAAATACGAAACCGCAAGGAATACCCACAATTGATCGCCAGTTTGAAACCGTGACGGACGACGGCACGAATACGTTTTTCCGTTTTACTTTTAAAAGTACGAGTTATATCGGGGTGTTGCGTGGCGTAACGCAAACGGAGAAAAACTACGCTTCGCTTTTGCCTGCATATATTGAAAGCTTTATCGAGCGAGAAACGGAGCTTTCCAAAACCGAACACTTACGGCGCATATTACTTGGCGAAGCTTCTTCGCTTGCCGTGTATAAATACGCCAAGAAATATTCCGTGCGAGGAGAAGCTTGCTTCGTGCTCGTTTTGCGCGTGCCGAAAATGATCGAAGAAACGCTTGCCGTTTTGGAACAGTACGGAGGGAATAGTTTAGACGTTGCGTTGCAAACGGGCGAAAATACCTGTGCGCTCGTGCGCTTTTTGGATAAAGCGGATAGCGATTATCAATCCGCCGTGGACTACGCGGGGTTTTTAGCGCAGTCTATCAAAGAAGAATTGGGAATAGACGCCTATATCGGCGTAGGTTCAACGGTTAGGGAAATCAAAGACGTAGCCCATTCCTATGCGCGCGCAGAGAACGCGCTTCGTTATGCGGACGTGTTTGAAAGCAAAGGCAAAGTACATTCCTACCGCGAATTTATTCTTGTGCGAATGCTTGAAGAATTGCCTGAAAACAAGCTTGCTGATTATCTCGCGGACTTGACGGACGAGGGTTTTGAAAAAATCTTCGACGACGAAGAAATGTTATCCACTGCCGAAGAATTTTTACGCAACGATTTGACGATGGGTGAAACGGCGAAAAATTTATACGTACACCGTAATACCTTGCTTTATAGATTGGATAAAATAGAAAAAACCACGGGATTGAATATCCGTTCCTTTTCGGACGCGGTATCCTTCCGCGTAATGACGGTCTTGCACCGCTTAATTGGAAAATAAGGAGATAAGTATGGGTAGAAATCCGTATTTGGAAAACGGAGAAAAGCAAGAAACACCAAAGAAAAAGAGCAAAAACAAGGCGTTATACGCCGTTTTGGCGGCGGTATTCGCCGTCATTTGCTTTTTGGGCGGCGCGCTTGCGACTTGGTTTTCGCTCGATAGCGAAATGCGTTCGCTTGTCAAATTAAAAAACCGCATTCAAAGCGACTATTTTGAAGAAATAACGGATGAGAAATTTTACGGCGCAGTGTTTGACGGCATCAACGCAGGTATTCTCGACGAATATTCTTGGTATATGACTGCGGACGATTATAAGCAAATGCAATCGGCGGGTAAGGGCAATCAAAGCGGGATTGGCGTAACGCTGGACGTGATGAGTGAAAATGGCGAAGCGCAAATGCTCGTGCTGCTTGTTAGCGGTAATTCTCCTGCGGCACAAGCGGGCGTGAGAGAAGGAGATTATATTCTTGGTTACGGCGATACGCAATCGGAAATCACCCCCTGCACGGTGTTTGACGAGTTTGCCGCGTATATAGACGGGAAACAAGCGGGCGAAACCTTTTATATCCAAATCAAAAGCGGAAAAACGGGCGAACCGCGCGTGATCGCTATTTATAAGGAAGCATTCGTTACTTCCTACGTAAGCTATCGCACGAACACGCTTTCCTATTCGTTCACGGGTAAAAAAGCCGACGAATGGACAGCGGGCACGGACTCGCTCTCCGCGCTGTCAAGTGATACGGCGTATATCCGTTTGACGCAGTTCAACGGCAAAGCAGGTAGCGAGTTTGATAGGGCGATGGAGCAGTTTAAAACGGACAGCAAGAAAAATCTCGTGCTTGATCTTCGCGGAAACGGCGGTGGATATTTGGACGTAATGCAAGATATTTCCAAGTATTTTTGCAAGAACGCAAAAGAAACCCGTCCTGTGGTGGCGGTGGCGGATTATGGCGAATACCAAGAAAAATTTAAAGCCAAGAGCAACGATTACTATGATTATTTTTCCGACGAAAGCCGAATTTGTGTGCTTGCCGACAGCTCGTCGGCGTCCGCTTCGGAATGTTTGATTGGGTGTATGCTTGATTATGGTACAATCGAATATAAAGATATTTGCTTGTCTACGCGCGATAACGTAGCCAAGACGTATGGCAAAGGGATTATGCAAACGACGTATCCTTTGAAACTGTTTAAGCCTGATGCGGTAAAGCTCACCACGGCGAAAATTTGTTGGCCAGTGAGCGGTAATTGCATACACGGTAGGGGTGTTTTGCCCGAAGACGGCGCGTTGACGGTTGCGGAAAATCAAGAAAAAGACGCGGAGATTATAAGCGCGATCCAAACGCTGTTTGCAGTAAGTACGATATAACACAAAACCGCATACCAACAAGGTATGCGGTTTTGTAATTATATGGAGGTGTTCCTCGGAATAAGGAAACGGGTAGGTTGGTTAAGGAACGAGTAAATTATACTACCCGTTTGCGAAAGCTGTGTTGTAAAAATGTGAAAATTAGACGAAAATTAAAACACTCTCTCACGAGCGCGAGAGAGTGTTTTTACTTGTTGCTTATTTACAATTTTCGATAGAAGCAAGTGCTTTTTCCGCAACGTTTTCAGCGGTAAAGCCAAAGTAGGGGAAGAGCTTGCCAGCGGGCGCGGACGCACCGAACGTGTTCATGCAAACGAGTTCGCCTTTATCACCAGCATATTTATACCAGCTATACGGCGAGCCTGCTTCTACGCATACGCGCGCTTTGATTTCCGCGGGGATAACGCTTTGCTTATATTCTGCCGTTTGCTTTTCAAATTCTTCTATACAAGGCATAGAAACTACGCGTGCATTCACGCCCTTTTCAGCAAGAACGGCTTTCGCTTTCACGCACGTTTCCACTTCCGAGCCAGAGCCGATGAGAAGTACGTCGGGCGTACCTTCGCAATCTTCCAAAATATATCCGCCTTTGAGCGCTTCCTTGCCACTGTTTTCATATTGCGGTAAGCCTTGACGGGTAAGCACGAGTACGGTGGGTTCTTTGCCTGTGATTGCGGAAACCCAAGCCGCCGCCGTTTCTTTGCCGTCCGCAGGGCGGTATACTTTAAGACCAGGGATAGAACGGAGCATAATCAGCTGTTCTATGGGTTGATGTGTAGGTCCGTCTTCGCCAACGCCGATAGAGTCGTGCGTCATAATATACGTTACGGGCAATTTCATAAGCGCGGAAAGACGCATCGCGGGCTTGCAGTAATCGGAGAATACGAAGAAGGTTGCACAGTACGCTTGCACACCGCCGTGTAACTGCATACCGTTCGCGATCGCCGCCATTGCGTGCTCGCGGATACCGAAATGAACGTTTCTGCCTGCAAAGCTATTGGGGGAGAACGTGCCGTATTTGATGTCGTTCGTGTCTTTCATTTCCGAAAGGTTGGAAGGCGCAAGGTCGGCAGAACCGCCCATAAGTGCGGGGATTTTCGCCGCAAGCTTGTTGAGTACTTTGGCAGACGTTTGACGGGTTGCCATAGGTTTGTCGAAATCGTAGAGATCGTCAAGATCTGCTTCGTTAGGCATTACACCCGCCATTGCGTTTTTATATTCTTCCGCAAGCTCGGGATATTCGTTTTCATAATCAATAAACATTTTCTTCCAAGCGATTTCTTGTTCATTGCCCTTTGCCGCCGCTTCCGCGCAGTGTGCGAACACTTCGTCGGGGCATTCAAAAGGCGGGTATTCCCAACCCAATTTTTCTTTGGTCGCTTGCAAGTTTTCTGCACCAAGGGGCGCGCCGTGCGATTTTTCGCTGCCTTCCAAGGGTGAGCCGTAACCGATACGCGTGTGGCAAATGATAACGGAAGGTTTATCCGTTCTTGCCTTTGCCTGTTCCACCGCCGCTTTGAGTGCGTCGATATCGTCGGGGGAGGCTACGAGATCTACGTGCAATACCTGCCAGTTTTGCGCTGCAAAACGTGCGCCGACGTTTTCTTTAAACGTAACGTCCGTATCGCCTTCGATCGTGATATCGTTGTCGTCGTAGAAAAGAATGAGTTTACCAAGCGCGTGCGTGCCCGCAAACGAACAAGCCTCGTAGGAAATGCCTTCTTCCAAGCACCCGTCGCCACAAATTGCATAGGTGTAGTGATCCACGACGTTAAACCCAGGTTTGTTATATTTGGCAGCAAGGTTGGCTTCCGCAACCGCCATACCTACCGCATTTGCAATACCTTGTCCAAGCGGACCCGTGGTCGTTTCCACGCCTACCGTGTGACCGTATTCGGGATGACCGGGGGTTTTTGAACCCAATTGACGGAAGTTCATAAGATCTTCTTTTTTCAATCCGTAGCCGTAAAGATATAAAAGGGAATAATAGAGCATAGAGCCGTGTCCCGCGGAAAGAATAAATCTGTCGCGGTTATCCCACTTGGGATCTTTGGGGTTGAATTTCATAAAGTTTTGGAACAGGTTATACGCAATGGGCGCACAACCAAGGGGCAGACCGGGGTGACCCGATTTTGCCGTTTCGATTGCTTCCGCGGATAAAACTCTTATCGCGTTGATAGTGGTTTGTTGAACGTTCATGGGAGTACTCCTAATAATTTTTTTTAATTTGAATGTTTTTCGCTCGCGGCGAATTTGATTTTTAAGTCTTCGATTTTGTCTTTTCTCCAAGCGGTAATCGCGTTTTCGATAGGGGAGATATCGAGAAAATCGTATTTACGCAGGAAATAATAGAGGTCTTT
>JAZOPU010000086.1:0-2900 GCA_045655705.1 Candidatus Scatosoma sp. | reverse complement strand
CATCTGTCTGAACGCCAAACGGCCGATACGACCGAAACCGTTGATTGCAACTTTTACGTTTGCCATAGTTGAAATTCCTCCAATTTTTGAAAAATATTTTGTATCCGTTTTACTTTTGGGCAAGCGGAAAAATTTGACAATCCCTGCTTGTCCTGTACTATTCTACCACACTTTTTCCCATTCGTCAATAATTTTAAGCGGTTGTTTGAAAAATTATTTTGGGATTTTGTTTGAAAAATTCTTTATTATATTATTGTCGCGCGCGTGCACGTATAATTCATAAAAAAATCTCGGCTTGTTTCCAAGCCGAGATGGGTTTTTATTCTTCCCATTCTTCTATGATATTACCAAAGCCGTCTTGGCGCACACACTTACAAAGCAAAAGATATCCGTCGCTATCGTATTCGTAGGTTTTCGTTAGAATATACTCAATATGTCCGTCGGTATATTTTATTTCAGTTGCTTTTGTGATTTTTCCGTCGTCATTATATTCGCTTTCAGAAACAAGGACGATGTCGTTCGGGAAATAATACGTTATAGTGGATTTTATAGTAACACTGCCCATAGCACCGTTTCCGAGCGATACGTATTTATATTCTTCTATTCCTTTTGTATAAAGAAAACCATTCGCATCGTAGCGCATAGTAGTTATTTTGCAACCTGAATTTTCATATTCGCTTACTTCGATATAATAACTGCCGTCGGTGTTGTAGTATGTGGTGCTCGAAATACTTCCGTCAGCAGTGTATTCCATAACCGTCGTGTCTTTAAGTACAAAAGCATTGTTTATATACTCCATTGTTTGGCTTATCCTTTTTGTCCTTTCGCCGTTAGAATTATATTCGTAAGCTTTGGTGTACTTATAACCGCTCCCATCCGCGTTATACGTGATTTGTTCGGAGTTTGTTTCCAACCCTTTTTCGTTGTAGTTAAAGGTGCATTCATGCGTTAATTGATTTTGAGCGTTATATCTCTTTTCAATCGCTTGGGCAACCAAACCCGTATCATTATAATCAAGCGTTAAGTTGGTTTTTCTACTGATTACGCCGTTATTGTAATAGGTTACGGTAGAGCTTTTAAAACTACCGTTTGGCAAGTAATTCAGATCAAAACTTATTTCCGCACTTGCTACGTGAACGTTAGTCAACAATTCGTTTTCCCTTGTAATCGTACAGCCAAGAGAAGTTTCTTCCCCGTTTTTCGTCGTTGTCATTGTGCAAGAAGAAGAAAATTTGTTATCGTTTTCATAGGTATATTCACAATTTATGTTATAAAAATTTTCAAATGCGATATAATCGGAAATGCGCCTGCCTGTTTCGTCAAATTCCGCCCCACTTGTGCCAAGCCATTCATTATAAAGTTCTCTTTTTTTGATTGTGCCATTTTCATGGGTTTCGATTGTGATTTCGAAGCTGGTTTCACTGTGCGTACCTGTGAAAATTCCGTTTTCACCTTGTTCAAGCGCAAAGAAAGAATAAACTTCGGCGTATTTCTCATCAATAGTGTGAAGATGGGAAATTTCTTTCATGGCGCAAGTTTCCAAAACACCTTGTTCGTCGTAATTGTATTCAAAACAATAACCCAACCCCGTTTCCGCGGAGCAATAAACTTCCTTTTGTATTTGATTGCCGTAGTATTCCGTTATCAATAAAACGTAAGCGTCGCTCTGAAAGGAAAACTCCGTCGTAACGGTGTGTTCGAGTTCTTCCACTTCTTCCGTTTCTTGTTCGGGTTGCGGGGTTTCCGCAGGCGGGGGTTCGGGTGTGCTCTGTGACGTTTCTTCACAAGCCGTAAAACTCAACGCGCAAAAAGCAAGACACAAAACGAGTAAACTGATAAAAAATTTTTTCATAAAACTAACCTCACTATACCATAATTATAGTAACAATTACTGTTATTGTCAAGTAAAAAGTAACGAAAAGTGTTACAATTTTTGTATGGTATATTTTAAGGATAGATTAAAAGAGTTAAGAATAGAAAGGGGTGTAACGCAAGAAGAAGTTGGGAAAGTTGTAAACACTTCGAAAATGGCTGTGTCGCATTGGGAAAAGGGGCACAGCGAGCCGAGCATTGCGCAGCTCATACTTTTGACGGAATTTTTTGGCGTTAGCGCGGATTATTTAATAGGAAAAAACGATTTTTAAAAACGGCTATCCCCATTTTACGGGAATAGCCGTTTTTGCGCCTGTCGGCGATGACCGCTTCGCGGTGTGCGCAAGCAACGCTTGCTTTATTTGGGGCTAAAATTGCCCTTGCGGGCAACTGCTGCCACAGGGGCGTAAAGGCTCTGCCTTTACAATCCGCAAGGAGCATTGCTCCTTGACCACCTGATTTTTACACAAAAAATCTCGGCTTGTTTCCAAGCCGACATAATTTTTTAGAACGCTTTTCCTGCCGAGCCGAGTACGTTGACGATTTTGTGTTTTACCATTTCTTTCATCATGACTCTCGCGTCGCCAAGGTATTGACGGGGGTCGAAGTGACCGGGGAAGTCGCTGAAATGCTTTCTAATCGCCGCCGTGAACGCTACTCTAAGGTCGGAGTCGATATTGATTTTGCAAACCGCCATTTGCGCCGCTTTTCTAAGCTCGCTTTCGGGAATACCGATCGCGTTGGGCATGTCCCCGCCGAATTGGTTGACGATTGCTACCTTGTCTTGGGGTACGGACGAAGCACCGTGCAATACGATAGGGAACTGGGGCAATCTCTTGCCGATTTCTTCCAAGATATCCAAACGCAGTTTGGGGTCTTGACCGGGTTTGAATTTATACGCGCCGTGGCTCGTGCCGATCGCGATTGCGAGCGAGTCGATACCCGTTTTAGACACGAATTCTTCCACTTCGTCGGGAGAAGTGAATTGCGCATCCGCCGCATCTACGTTTACGTCGTCTTCGATACCC
>JAZOPU010000085.1:0-7331 GCA_045655705.1 Candidatus Scatosoma sp. | reverse complement strand
GTACTTTTAAAAAAAATTTATTTGGCCTCCCCCCGCGGGAGGGCGGCCCCCCCCCGCCACTGCGGGGGGTGTTTTTTTTTTGGCTGCCGAGCCGATGACTGCCGCGCTGATGGTCGTTGCCGAGCCGACTCAAGCCGCTATATTTTTTAGGGACGCCAAACCCGATGCCGCACCTCTCTCCCGTTTTTGAGCGCCGACGAATGAGGACACAAGCGCAGAGGGGGCGCAGTTTGCCGCGTGCGGCGGTTTTATATGTCTTTTTTGTTTTTAGTTTCTGTAGTCGCACAGTGGCAACAAGCCCCCTTTGTCGCGCAGTGTTCCGAATGAGTTCGGCGCGGTGCGCGGTAGCGCTTAGGGGTGGGTGGTCGGGGGATTTGGTGGGATTACGTAACTTTCGCAGTGGCTCTTTTTGTGGCGGTTTGTGTTTTCCTTACGGCGGCTCTGCCGCCGCAAATGGTTGTTTTTTTCTTCTTGGCGGCGGCTCTGCCGCCGCAACCATTTTTTTTTCACGCGTCCCCACAGCGGCAAGGGCGGCAAGCGTCCCGCTAGCGTAGCAAGGGCGCGTCAGCCGTCCGCAGTCCGCGACAAGGAGACCGCAACCGCGACGGCAAGGGCGGCAAGAAGGCGCAGGGAGCGACGCCGCAACACAGCGACGACAAGCGTAGCGCAGGCGACGCAAGGCGCGGCAAGCGAACAAGCCGACGCAAGCCGACCGAAGCCAACAAGGGACGCGGGCGACGACTGGGGAGCGTTGAAACTCAACAAATTTTTTTATTTTTTTCGTAGCGATGCCCGCGCCGATCCGCCCGCAGGACGCGGGCGGCGCAGGATTGCGCGGCGCGTGGCGTTCGCGGTCGGTGAAGATTTGTTTTTGTATGATCTTTTGTTTGTTTTAAATAATCGGGCATTGCGTACAGTGTAACTGCGCCCAATGTAATTTTGTCGGCGTAGCGTACACGTAGTGGGACAAAATTACATTGGGCGGCAATGCCCGATGGCGCACGCTTTCGGCGGCGCGAAGTTGCCCCGCAAGGGGGGGGGTTGGGCGGTGCGGTGGCACTGAGCGCCGCCGCGTTATACCTAAAAGCGCAGGATTGCGCGATATTATGTTATCTTGAGGTTTATTTCCAGTTGGTTTTAGGGGTGGGGGGCGCCCGCACGGACGCGGGCGCGGTCGGGGATAAGCGGAGCGAAGGGCGCAAAGCGACCGTAGCGACGCTGGGAGGTGGGGCTATCAAAATTTATCAAATTAAAAAAAATCAAATTCCGATTTGAAATTTGATTTTAATTTTGGTGTGAAATTTTTAAGAGTTTATGAAAAAATATTGAAAGGAAAAATTTTTTATTTTGTATAATGCCAGCTTGTTAAGATTCCGCGTCGCGTTGTTGTGCAATATTCGTCTATTATTCCGCGAATTATCGGGAGCAAATAGGAACTTATGTAATAATCGAAAGTTATTGTATTATCACAATCTATAAACATAGATATATCATTATTTAACATTTCGAGCGTTTCGCAAAATTCTATGGCGTCTTCAACTGTCATTTGTTCGGCGTCAACTTTAAACGTTAGGCGTCCGAAGGTTTTTTTATCTATGTGCATTTTGTCAAATTTGCGAATATGATTTTTTATATATTTGCCTTCCTCTGGCGTTGCTACTACTGCCATAAGTTTATACGTCCTTTTTATACTTTTCAAATATAATTTTTTCTTCCGTCGTGACTATTTCGGCGGCGCTAATTTTGTTAAGTGCCGCTCGAGTATTTTTTCCTATTATTGCGCCACTTAGTAATTTTGCGTATTGGTTATTAAATCTATTTATATTAGTTAATAAATAATCCCGGTTTATTACTCGGCTATCTTCGCTAAATTTTCCAAATGTTATGGTGCTATACTCTGCGCCGTTTGCTCCAAATTGATTTGTTAAAATTACGTCTGAGGTTTTCATAGTTTTCCTTATAAGATATAATTTTGATTTGTTGTTAATGTTATTGGCGCTTTTCCGTTGTCGGTAACAAGGACGCCTATTGTAAATGGATATATATAATAGTTTAATAAATTTTGGATGACTCCTGTTGAAAAATATCCGTTGGCATTGTAGCAATCCAGTTTTATTGTTGTCGTCCCTGATTTTGTGTCCTTACTCGTTGCAATCGTGCCATCTGGTTTTGTGTATAAATTAATATAAAGATTTCCTGTTGGTTGTGTTTTTATGCTTGCCATAATTTTTTGCCCTTAACTTTCTAAGCGCCGTCCAGTCTGGGGGCTGTTCGGCGCTTTTATTATGATGATTGATTAAAAAAATTTTTGTAAAATCAGGAGGTTTTACATTTATGACAAGTCTAATTTTCTGCGCTCTTGGTAGATGTTGACAGCGCTTAAAATTCCTGTTGTGCTGGCTCCCGTTTGGTCGCCGATTATCGGCTGGTTTGTTGATACCCAAGTGTCTAAAATTTGAATATCTGAGGCAGTTAAATTGGTGCGGGGGTTCGGAAGTTTATTTAAGCGGGTATCTCCGTCCATAAATCCCCAAGTTATAGCGAGTTCTTCGCTTGATGTTACTGTGTCGTTTGAACCAAAACTTTGTAAATTAAATTTCATTGATCGCACCCCCTCAAGCTGTAGCCGTTGTTATATCTTTTTTTGTCGTGCGGAAAACCGCGCTAAATGTGTTTGTCGTTAAGCCGTTGAGCTTTTTGGCAAATTCCGCTAATGTCGCGTCCGTCGCGTTATTGTTGCAGTTGCTTATGGTGTAAGTTTTATTTTGGTTGGTTGTGGTATTTGTCACAATAGAAATTGAGCTTTGTATTGTTGCCATTAGTTATCATCTCCCTTTAAGGCGTTGAGTAATGCGGATTGATTGAGTGCATAAATTACCGTTCTTTCTTCGGTTATCATTTCTGCCGCTGTAATGCCTGTGCATTCTGCGCCGGTATCTGATAAAAAAATAGCCTTGATGTTGTTGATTCCCGTCGTGTTAAAATCAATTATATTATTTTTAAAATTTGACACTGCTGGAGAGTTCGGGCGGTACGGGCTTATTTTTATATCTCTGGTCGTAAAGTCCGCAAATCCGAACGTTGCTTTTAATGTTGTTACGCTCATCGTCTAACCCCCCATTAATATTCTAAGTCGGCGTTAATTTGGGTTGTCGCATTGCCTGCCCTAATGCCAAAAACGCCCTGAAAAATAGTTGTGCCAAGTATGCCTATTGATGCCGTGTCGCTCTGCCCGTCTGTCGGCGGTTTGAATCCATTGATAGAGAGCGTTTTATTTTTTACTGCCGTCGTGCCTGTGTCTGCCGCCGCGATAATGTTTCCGTCACTGTCTAATTTGGCTTCAACAGAAAATTTTGCTGTCGGGCTGTAGTTCCAATCCATTTTGTTACCCCCTAGTTAAAAAATTCTAACTCTTAAACTTGCTTAATTTTAGCATTTTGAGCGGCATTTTGCAAGCGAATTGTTACAATCTGCGCGGCAAAATGTAACAATCCACCGTACATAAACCAAACATAAAATCAACATAACTCTAACATTTTAACACTACCCCCAGCAAGATTTTTACACGACTTGAACAAATTTTAAACATTTCGCCACTTTTATTTGCATTTGCTTTACACGATTTTTACACAAGTTAAACATAGCTTTAACATTTTAACACCGCTTAAAGTCGTACAATCCGCACCGCGCTTGAAGTTTTCGGGGGTCTAAGAAAAGAAAAGAAAAGACAATAAATATAATATATAAAAAAAGATGTGGTTAAATTTTTGATTTTTTTTAGTTAAAAATTCCTCGACGCAAAATTTATCCAAAAAAAAAATCCCTAAAAAGGGAAGTTGGATTAATTTTTTATCTGTCCATATATACGACTTTACAAAGTGCCTTGATTCGTCTTGTTATGCGCTCTCCGTGATAGCCTTTTATTCTCTCGCTTAACTTCTCAAGGCTGAAGTTGCTATTTATAATCGTCTGCAAGTTTGATTTATATCGAGCGTCTAAGATTCTAAAAAGTTCGGCTGCGCTCCATTCGGTGGGGTACTCCGCTCCGATGTCGTCAATTATCAAACACGGCACATTATATAAAAGTCTTAATTTCTCGGCTCTCCTCTTCGGGTCGTCGAAGTCGCGCAATTCGTCGAGCATATCGGGAACCGTCAAAAACAAGCTGGGCTTTTTCTTCTCGGCGCGTTCGTTCGCAATTATACAGCTTAACATAGTTTTACCCGTTCCGACTCGTCCCCACAAATATAAGCCCTCGTTGTTGTCGATTGCCTTTTCCGCGCAGATTACCGCTTCGCGATTGCCTGACGTTACTTTAAAATCTTTTCCGGCTCTGATGTCTCTAAATATTTTGGGGATTCCCGCGCTCTTGAGCAGGTCAGATTTTTGCTTTTGCCTGAATTTGTTGCAAGGCTCGCATTTGATGCTTAATTTACTGTCTATTACTTCGGCTTTCCACTTGTCGCACCTTGTCAGGGGATTTCTGCATTTTGCACACTCTTCGACTTGCGACAAAACTTTTTTTAAATTGGTAAAATTAATCTTCGTTAAAGTAGTGCAAAGCCCCACTGGCAGATTGAGGGCTTTCAACATTTCCACCGCTTGAGGAATTTCTTCCTTCGTTATCGGTTGTGTTAACGTTTTTATTGTTTCGGATATTGTCCCCGTCGTCTCTGTCGTCGTCAGTAATTCCAATTTTGTATCCTGCCTTTGTCTCGATTATTAATTTGAGTTCTTTCAGCGTGTCCAGTGATTTTTTTACCGTGCGCTTGTCCTGCGACATATTAGCCGCTAATTTTGTAAGGCTTATGGGGGTGGGACGCCAAAAGTTTTGGTTGAGTCTGCCCACTATGTGAAATAATGCCAGTTGCTGGCTTGGCGTCAAGTCGCGCTGTTCAATCTGCGCGTATACCCAATTAAATGCAGTGATCAGTGTTGGCGCTGTTGTTGTTTTTCTCGGCATCATATCACCTAAAAATCTTTTAAAATTTTATAGCGCTTTCCCTCGCGGCTGATAATTCCGTTATCTTTCAAAATTTTAAGCCTGCGGTCTATCTGGGTGCGGTTCGTGTTGTAGCGCTTTACGATGTCATCAATTAAAATATTTTCGTCGTCGTGCGCTTTGATGTAGTCTAAAATAACTGTTATGTAAATGTCTTTTTTCAGCATTCAATTTTCCCCTTTCTTTTTTTGGCGGGGGGAGTGCCGTTGGCGTCCGCTTGCGGCGCTCCCCCCTGAGCCTTAAACGTTAAACGGTGAAATTTTTTCTGTCGTGCGGTTTGTCATACGGTCGCCGATGTGCGCATATCGGGCAGTTACTGACGGGTTTTTTTGTCTTAACGTCTCCTGCACTAAGCGCAAATCTTTTGTTGCTTGATAAAGATTTGTTCCGCATGAGTGCCTCAAACTGTGACACGAAACGCCGCGCTTTTTCTTCCTCGCCGCGATTAATGATTGATTTATTATCCATCTAATGCCACTGCGTGAAAGTCTTTCCAGCTCCGTCTTTGCGCTAAAGCTTATAAATGTAGGGTGGACTTTTCCTGCCGACGACGGGCGCGGGCGGATTGCAAGGTAAGATTTTAAAATTTTCATTGTATCGGCGCACGGAAATATAAAGCCGTCGTGTCCCTTGCCGTGTATCAAAATTTTTTGGCTCTCAAGGTTTATGTCTTCGTCGTTCATTCGGTTTATTTCAATCGTCCTTAATCCCTCAACCGCCATTAACATTATTATTGCGGCGTTTCTTTTTTTTGTCGTCTCTGGCAGTTCCGCTTTTTCGTTCGCCTTCAGCAAGTCGCCGATTTCCGACGGCGTTAAATATGTAAAATCGCTGTCGTCTATCGACTGCGTTTTTGTCTTGATGTCCGAAAAAGGATTTTTCGTCACTACGTCCAATTTTAACGCCATATTATAAAAAGTTTTCACCGCAGAAATTTTTATTGCTATCGTTGCGGGAGCGTAATTTTTTGCAAGGTCACGCAAATAAATTCTGGCGTCGAGGTCTGTCGCCGTTTCGTAATTAACTCCCACATTGTAGCACCAATCAATATAATTTGCGGTTTCTACGTTGTAGCTTTTAACTGTGTCTTCGCTCGGATTCCCATTTGCGATATAAAGCGGAAAATATTTTTTGTAGAGGTCTAAAAATTCTTTTGCCTTCATCTGCTTTTCTTCTCCTTTCTAGTATTTTTGCAAGCTGATTTATTAACTTGAGCTTTGTTTCCGTGCGGGTTTTGATTTTTGCCTTAATTTCTTCTGGTGTTTGCTCTTGGAAGATTAATTTTGCCTTTGCTCCCGTGCGGTAGTAGTAAATTTTTTTCAGCTTTTTATTTTCGGCGTCCTGTTCTCTGATGGTTCTTTCGATTTCGTTTTCCAACGTCGATAATGCCCAGCGGCTTTTGCTAAAAATTTCAATTTTTATCACTGTAACCAATCTTTTTCCCCCCTTTCATTTGGCTACATTATTATAGCATATAGATATAATATCAGTCAATCTTTTAGACAAAAAAAAATGGCTGTTTGGTGTTTTCTGGGTATATCCTTTATTATATCCAGAAATATTTTTCTCTCGACTTTTCCCCCCCTCTGGGGGGGATTAAGGGGGGGAATTTTTTTTGCCCGTGTATACATAAAAAAAGCTATAAAAATATGTCTATTTGGTTTGACTTTGCGTCCAATAGGGTATATAATACGTCATACAGAAATAAAAAATAACCAAATAGACACAGGGGGGTAAATGTATGAAAGAAGATATTGTTATTGGCTCTGGTGATTATCAAGTTAATTTTATTTATTTTGATTACGGTCAGCGTCAAAATTCTATCCTGTTAAGATTTAGCGCCCGTGAAGACGCTGAAGAGTTACTCAAGCGCTGGACGCTCGCACGTAAGGAAGTACATCGCGACCGCAAATTATCTTGGTTAGCATCTGCACAGTATAAAAAATATAGTCTGCGCTGGCTCGCGTGTTTTAGGGTGATTGTCCACAAAAATTTTTTAGATACTCCTGATTTAACCTTAACCACGTGGTATTATCGCCCCGCTAATTTCCAGTTGACACACGTGCGGCGCATTGATTATATCAATGGACATTTTAAAGTAAGTTAATTTGGCTTCGCCCGCCGGAAGGCGGGCGCGCCCCCCCCCCCCGGGGGGGGGTTTTTTTTTTGTTGCCCGGCCCACCGGGGGGGCAGTCCCGGGCCGGCCAGCAAAAAACAACCCGCCGCCGGGGGGGGGGGGGGGCGCCCGCCTTCCGGCGGGCGAAGCCAAATTAACTTACTTTAAAATGTCCATTGATATAATCAATGCGCCGCACGTGTGTCAACTGGA
>JAZOPU010000084.1:0-2306 GCA_045655705.1 Candidatus Scatosoma sp. | reverse complement strand
TGTCGGCGGATAAATTTTTAAACGGCGAACCAAGATGTATATCGCCCGTATGTATAATCTTCATAATTCTATTATACCACGAATTTTATTTCTTGTAAAGACAATAAGAAAAAAAGCTTTCTATCAAGAAAGCTTTTTTTCTACGGTCAAGCCGTTTTCGTTTACATTTACTTCAATCGTATCGCCTACCTGCAATTTTCCTTCTAAAATCTTTTTGGCAATCGCCGTTTCCAAGGTATGTTGCATATACCGTTTGAGAGGTCTTGCCCCGTATACGGGATCGTAACCGTGTTCAACGATATGTGCGATCGCTTTGTCGGTAAGGACGAGCGTAAGCTGTCTTTCCTGCAAGCGCGTTGCAAGCTCGCCTGCAAACAGTTTGACGATTTTTTCGATTTCCTTTTTATCCAAGGGCTTAAAGAACACCGTTTCGTCTAACCTATTCAAAAATTCAGGTCTAAACGACGCTTTAAGCAGTTTCCCCACTTGTTCTTTGGCTTCCTGCGAAATTTCCCCGTCGTATTCAATCCCGTCAAGGAGTATCGACGAGCCAAGATTAGAAGTTAAAATAATCACGGTATTTTTAAAATCCACCGTCCTGCCCTGGCCGTCGGTGATGCGTCCGTCGTCGAGCACTTGCAATAAAACGTTGAAAACGTCAGGGTGCGCCTTTTCCACTTCGTCGAACAGGATAACGCTATACGGCTTTCTGCGCACGGCTTCGGTGAGCTGACCGCCCTCGTCGTAGCCAACGTATCCCGGGGGCGCGCCGATAAGACGGGAAACGGAATACTTTTCCATATACTCGCTCATATCAATACGCACCATATTTTTCTCGTCGTCAAAAAGGGCGCGCGCAAGCGTTTTTGCAAGCTCCGTTTTCCCCACGCCCGTAGGCCCTAAAAACAGGAACGAGCCGATCGGTCTGCCCTCGTCGGCAACCCCCGCGCGTGAACGCAGGATTGCTTCCGCCACCGCTTGCACGGCTTTGTCCTGCCCGATCACCCGCTCGTGCAGGGTATCTTCAAGGCGCAAGAGTTTTTCCCTTTCCCCTTCGACAAGCCTTGCTACGGGTATACCCGTCCACCGCGCAACGATCCGCGCAATTTCTTCGTCGGTAACCTTGTCGCGGAGCAACGTGCTTTCGCTTGTTTTCATACCTGCCCCGCTCTTTTCGCATTCCGCGATTTGTTTTTTAAGCTCGGGGATTTTACCGTATTGCAATTTCGACGCCGTTTCCAGGTCATACTCCCTTTGCGCCTTTTCCAAACTCGCGTTGGCACTTTCCAGCTCTTCTCTAAGTTTTTGCACCCTGCCGATGGAATTTTTCTCTTCTTCCCATTGGGCTTTCATATCCGCGTAGGTTTTACGCAATTTTTCCAGCTCTTCCCGCGTTTCTTTCAAATGCGATTTAGAAAGCTCGTCCGTTTCCTTTTTAAGCGCGTTTTCTTCAATTTCCAGTTGCATAATCTTGCGCGCGATCTCGTCCATTTCCGACGGCATAGACTGCATTTCCGTCTTAATCATTGCGCACGCTTCGTCCACGAGATCGATTGCCTTGTCGGGCAAAAACCGATCGGAGATATAGCGATTAGAAAGGGTTGCCGCGGCGATAAGCGCACCGTCTTGAATTTTCACGCCGTGATACACTTCATAGCGTTCTTTAAGCCCCCGCAAAATGGAAATGGTATCTTCCACGTTCGGCTCGCTAACCAGCACGGGCTGAAACCGACGTTCCAGCGCAGGATCTTTTTCCACGTACTTTCTATACTCGTCGAGCGTGGTCGCACCGATACAATGCAACTCCCCGCGCGCAAGCATAGGCTTTAACAAATTTCCCGCGTCCATAGCCCCGTCCGCTTTCCCTGCGCCGACGATGGTGTGCAATTCGTCGATAAAGAGAATAATCCCCCCGTCGCTGTTTTTCACTTCCGCGAGCACGGCTTTGAGCCGTTCTTCAAACTCCCCGCGGAACTTCGCGCCCGCAATCAGCGCGCCAAGATCGAGAGAAAACACCTTTCTATCTTTAAGCGAATCGGGAACGTCCCCTTTCATAATCCGAATGGCAAGTCCTTCGGCGATCGCAGTTTTACCCACGCCCGCTTCCCCAATAAGTACGGGATTGTTTTTCGTTTTACGGGACAATATTCTAATCACGCTCCGAATTTCTTCGTCGCGCCCGATCACGGGATCAATTTTTTGTGAGCGTGCCTTTTCCACAAGCTCCGTGCCGTACTTTTCCAACACGTTCATTTCATTTTCATTCATTTGATTTCTATCCATAGCCGTCCGCTCCTTTGTTTTTT
>JAZOPU010000083.1:0-17593 GCA_045655705.1 Candidatus Scatosoma sp. | reverse complement strand
TTTTGTCGGCGGTGCAAGCGGGCGCGCCCGTGCTCGTGCGCACGGCAAACACCCGTTCCTATCAAACGGTTTTGGATTTGGGCATACCGCATACGACACTCGATTACGTCTATGAGAAAAGCCGAAGCTTTCAAACGCTGTCTAAAAACCTTGCCAGAGCCGTGTTAAACGCAGGCGAGAACGCGGTGTATCTCGTGGACGGCGCGGCGAGCGAAGATTATTCCGTCAAGCAGTTGCTCAAAAAAACGCGCGGAAAAGCGCAAGTGATAGACGGTGTTTCCAAGGTGGGCGCGGTTGCGTCGCTTGCCCGTTTTGCGGGGTGTTCGTATACGGCGGTTTCGGCGTATGAGCTTTGTGAGCGCGCAGGCGAGCTTTCGTTACCGCTTATCGTGTACGATTTGGACGATAGGGCTTTGGCAAGCGATTGCAAATTGCTCCTTGGCAATCTTTTCGGGGAAGAAATTTCCGCGCTGTATATCCAAGGCGGAAAACGCACGAAAACGCCCCTGTACGCGCTCGATCGCCAAAAAGAATACGACTATTCGTCGGCAGTGGCGATTGAAAAAATCGATTTACTTAAAAAAGAGCGGTTTACCATTCACGATTTAAAAGAAATTATCCTGCGCTTGCGTGCGCCTAACGGTTGTCCTTGGGATCGCGTGCAAACAAACGAGAGTATAAAAATGTCGGCGGTAGAAGAGGCCTACGAGCTGGTGGACGCGATAAACCAAGAAGACGATAGTAAAATACTCGAAGAAACGGGGGATATTTTACTGCAAGCGGTGTTCCATGCCGTGCTCAAAGAAGAAACGGGCGCGTTCGATCTCACCGACGCACTCACGGGCATTTGCCAAAAGCTTATTTCCCGTCATACGCACGTATTCGGCACGGATCAGGCGAGCGATAACGAAAGCGCGCTTTCCGTTTGGGAAAAGAACAAAATGCAAGAAAAGGGGCAGGATACTTATGCCAAAGCCGTCAACGACGTACCCAAATGCTTCCCTGCGGTGATGCGTGCGCAAAAGGTGGGTAAACGCGCGGGCAAAGCGGGTATGGATTTTGCAAGCGTGGACGACGCGGCGCAAAGGCTCAAAGAAGAACTCGAAGAAGTGTTTGAGGCAATCCAAAAGGGCGATAGCGAGCAAACGGAAAAAGAAGTGGGCGATTTGCTTTTCTCGGCGGTGAACGTGGGCAGAAAGGCTGGCGCGGATTGCGAAAAAGCGCTTGCAGAAAGCGTGGAAAGATTTTCTAAAAGATTTACCTTGGCGGAAGAAAAAGCAATCCAAGAGGGCAAGGACGTTACCAAGCTTTCCGAAAAAGAATGGGACGAATATTATCTTTCCGCGAAACAGACGGAAAGATAAGTGAAATTTTTCACTTCGTGAAAAGTGAAATTACTTCGTAGTGAAATTTGCGCAAAGCGCAAGTGAAATTTTTTCGCCTTGCGAAAAAGTTGTGGAATTATTGAATATATCGCAAAAGCATAGTTTAAAATCGCCTATGTAGGGCGATTTTTTTGTTTGCGTGTATTTACACAAAACAATCGCCGTCGTGCGAAAAAGGGCGCAATAAACGCGTATAATAGGAAATTTCACGCGCGCACGCGCGAAAACTTTGTTTTTTGGCTTTCAAACGCTGTACTTTTTACCACCGTTGTGGTATAATAGAAAGGTAAAAAAATAATTTTCCCTTTCAGGGAAAAAACGGGAGAAAGAAAAATGGCGGAAAGAGTAGAAGGCGAATACGGCGCGGAACAGATACAAGTCCTTGACGGCTTGGAACACATTCGTAAACGCCCGGGTATGTATATCTCCTCCACGGATGCAAAGGGGCTTCATCACCTTGTGCACGAAGTCGTGGACAACTCGATAGACGAGGCACTCGCGGGGTATTGTACGCATATCGAAGTTACGTTAAATAGCGACGGGAGCTGTACCGTACAAGACAACGGGCGCGGTATCCCTACGGATATTCACCCTAAGGAAGGCATTTCCACTTTGGAAGTCGTGTTTACCAAAGTCAACGCCGGGGGTAAGTTCGGCGGGGATTCGGGTTATAAAGTATCCAGCGGTTTGCACGGCGTGGGCGTAAAGGCGGTGAACGCGCTTTCCGAATGGTTAGAAGCGGAAGTGCGCCACGAAGGCAAAATTTTCAAACAGGTATATAACCGCGGTGTACCGCAAAGAAGCGTGCAGGTGGTGGGCGAATCGGACGAAATGGGCACGAAAGTTACCTTTATGCCTGATGCGGAAATTTTTGAAACGACGATTTTTAGCTACGACACGCTCAAAGGCAGACTTCGCGAGCTTGCGTATTTAAATAAGGGCTTGCGCATTTCCTTGGAAGATAAGCGCGAAGGACAAACCCAGCAGGATTCCTTTTGCTATGAAGGGGGTATTTGTTCGTTCGTGGAAGAGCTGAACAAAAACCGCGACGAGCTTTTGTTCCCCGCACCCGTCTACTTTGAAGAACAGGACGGCGACACCGTGTGCGAAGTTGCTATTCAGTATAACGAATCGTATAACGAAGTCATTTATAGCTATGCAAACAACGTCAACACCATTGACGGCGGTACGCACGTAGAAGGCTTGAAAATGGCGCTCACGAAAGTCATTAACGACGCGGGCAGAAAGCAAAACATTTTAAAAGAAAGCGAAAAACTCACAGGCGAAGACGTTCGTGAAGGTATCACGGCGGTGGTATCTGTTAAGCTTGTCAACGCGCAGTTTGAATCGCAAACGAAAGATAAGCTCAACAACTCCACGATAAGAACGTTCGTAAATAAGTGTGTTTCCGAGCACATGTCAACGTTCTTAGAAGAAAATCCGTCGATTGCCAAAGAGCTGGTGCTCCGCTGTATCACGGCGCAAAAAGCGCGCGACGCGGCAAGAAGCGCGAGAGAGCTTACGAGAAGAAAGGGGCTTTTGGAATCCACCACGCTCCCTGGAAAGCTTGCCGATTGTTCGGACAAGCGTAGCGAGCTGTGCGAAATTTATATCGTTGAGGGCGACTCCGCAGGCGGTACGGCAAAGCAAGGCAGAGATCGCCGTTTCCAAGCGATTTTGCCCCTTCGCGGTAAAATTTTGAACGTGGAAAAAGTACGGCTCAACCGCGTGCTTGAAAACGAAGAAATCAAGTCCATGATCACGGCGTTTGGTTGCGGTATTTTGGACGATTTCGACGAGAGTAAGCTTAGATACGATAGAATTATTTCCATGACCGACGCCGACGTCGACGGTGCGCATATCCGTATTTTGCTCTACACCTTCCTGTTCCGTTATATGCGTCCGCTTATCGAACACGGGCACGTATACGCGGCGAAACCCCCGCTTTATAAAGCGAGCTATAAAGGGCACGACGATTATTTGTATTCGGAAGAAGAAAAGATCGAATACGACAAAAACGCACCCGGGAAAGTGGAATATCAGCGTTATAAAGGTCTTGGCGAAATGAGTAAGGAACAGCTTTGGGACACGACGATGAACCCCGCCACGCGTACGCTTATCCGCGTAACCATGCAAGACGCGGCGGAAGCGGATCAAATGTTCTCTATGCTCATGGGCGAAAACCCCGAGCTTCGCAGAAAGTTTATCGAAGAGAACGCGGCACTCGTAACCGATTTGGACGTATAAAAGGAGAAAAATAATGGCTAAAAAAGAAACCAGCCCCGAATTGACCGAGGAATTTAAGAAAACCCTTGCCATGACGAAAATGCTCGATATCGAGGTGGACGACGAGCTCAAACGCTCGTTCATTGCCTATGCAATGGCGGTTAATAAATCGCGTGCCATTCCCGACGTGCGCGACGGTTTAAAACCCGTGCATAGAAGAATACTCTATTCCATGCACGAAATGGGGCTTTATAACGATAAAGCGTTTAGAAAGTGCGCCCGTATCGTCGGGGACTGTATGGGTAAATTCCACCCCCACGGCGATAGCTCGGTATACGACGCGCTCGTAAGATTAGCGCAAGAATTCACCATCAGTTTCCCGCTCGTGGACGGACACGGTAACTTTGGTTCAGTGGACGGCGACCCCGCGGCGGCTATGCGTTATACGGAAGCAAGACTTACCAAGCTCGCGGCGGAAATGCTCCGCGATTTGGATAAGGAAACGGTGGACTTTATCCCCAACTTCGACGGTAGCGAAGAAGAGCCGACGGTGCTCCCCGCAAGATATCCCAACCTGCTCGTGAACGGTGCGGACGGTATCGCCGTGGGTATGGCGACGAACATTCCCCCGCACAACCTTGCCGAAGTGATCGACGGTGCGATTGCCATGATCGACAATCCCGACATCACCGTGGACGAGCTTATGGAATATATCCCCGCGCCAGATTTCCCTACGGGCGGTGTGATTATGGGCAGGAGCGGTATTCGCCAAGCGTATAGAACGGGACAGGGCAGTATCGTTATTCGTTCCAAGTGCGAAATCGAAGAGTACGGCACGGGCGGAAACGTGCGCTCGCGTATTATCGTAACGGAAATTCCTTATCAAGTGAATAAGGCAATGCTCATCAAAACGATTGCGGACATGGTGCGCGATAAGCGTTTGGAAGGCATTTCGGATATCCGCGACGAATCGGATAGGGACGGTATGCGTATCGTCATTGAGTGCAAGAAAGACGCGAACGCGCAGGTCGTTTTGAATACGCTGTATAAAAAGACGAAATTGCAAATTTCCGACGGTATCATTTTACTCGCGCTCGTGGAAAACGGCACAGAGCCCAAAACGCTCAATTTGCGGGATATTTTATATCATTATCTCAACCACCAAAAAGAAGTTATCACGCGTAGAACGAGATTTGATTTGAACAAAACGGAAGAACGCGCGCACGTTATCGCAGGACTCGTGCTCGCGCTTGCGAACGTGGACGAAGTTATTCGCATTATCAAAGCATCCGCGGATAAGAACGCGGCGATTGAAGGCTTGACGTCGGCGTTCGTGCTCGACGAAAAACAGGCGAACGCAATTTTGGAAATGCGATTGCAAAGACTTACTTCCTTGGAAGTGGAAAAACTCAAAGACGAGCTTTCCGCGCTCCAAGCAACGATTGCGGATTTGAAAGATATTCTCGCCAACGAAAGCCGCGTGATGCAAATTATCCGCGACGATATGTCGGAAATCAAGAATAAATATCCTTCCGAGCGTAAGACGGAAATTTCCGTGGACTACGGCAATATCGACGACGAAGATTTGATTGATAAAGAAGACGTGGTTATTTCCATTACGCACTCTGGCTATATCAAGCGTTTGCCCGTTGCCGAATACAAGGCACAAGGCAGGGGCGGCAGGGGTATCACCGCGCACCGTCCCAAAGACGAAGACTACGTGGAGAAAATGTTCGTTTGCTGTACGCACGATCCCATTCTTCTCTTCTCGTCCAAGGGTAAGGTGTATTCGATTAAAGGCTACGAAATCCCGGAAGCCAACCGCACGGCAAGGGGCAGAGCGGTGGTGAATATCGTACAGCTTGACCCGGGCGAAAAGATTGAAACGGTGTTGCCCGTACTGGAAAACGGCACGGGATATTTGACCATGGCAACCGAATGCGGTCTTATCAAAAAGACGCATACGGACGAGTTCAAGCGAATTCCCAGAAACGGCAAGATTGCAATCAAACTGCAAGAAGACGATAGACTGATTTCCGTACAATTCACAACGGGCGAAGATGAAATTTTGATTGCTTCGCGCGGTGGTAAGTGTATCCGTTTCCACGAAAGCGACGTACGCCCGACGGGCAGAGGCACGCAAGGCGTGAAAGCAATCACGCTTGCAAAAGACGATATCGTGGTGGATATGCTGATTGTGGATAAAGAGCAGGATATCTTCACACTTACCTCCCTTGGCTACGGCAAACGCTCCAAAATAGACGATTACCGATTCCAAAGCCGTGGCGGTAAGGGTATCAAGGCAGGCGTGTTCAACGAAAAGACGGGCGAGCTTGTCAATATGAAACTCGTAACCGACGAAAACGATATCATGATTATCACGACGGGCGGAACGATCATTCGTATGCACGCGGACACGATCAGTTGTATCGGCAGAGCAACGCGCGGGGTTAGAGTTATGAACGTGAAAGACAGCTTCGTGGCAACGGTAGACGTAACCGAACGCGACGACGAAGCGGAAGTGGAAGCACCCGAAGAAACGGCGGCGGATTTAAGCCCCGAAGACTTAGCGGGCGAAACGGAAGAATAATAAAAGCAAACACTCGGCTTGATAGCCGAGTGTTTGCTTTTAGTGAAATTTTTCACTTCGTGAAAAGAGAAGTAACTTCGTAGTGAAGTATGTGCTACGCACAAGTGAAGTTTTTTTCGCTTTGCGAAAAAGTATGGAAATATTTCAAAAACTTGCCCCAAAGGGGCAAACTTCACTGCGACGATAGTCGCTAATTCACTTTGACATTAGTCAATACTTCACTTTTGAACGCGGTTCAAAAACTTCACTTATTCAAACGCTTCGTTTGCGATTTCGCGGATCTCCGCGGGGGTTTTTGCCGAGAAAAACCGTTCTTTGAATGCGCTTGCGCCTTTCATACCTTTGAGATAAAATACCGCCATTTTACGCATAAAAACGGTGGTGAAACGCTCGTCGAACAGTTGCTCCGTCCAAGAAAGTTGTTTGTTTAGCATTTGCTTTTTGCTTTCTTTGCTTTTACCCGTAATCTCGCAAAAGACTTGCGGATTAAAAAGTGCGGCGCGCGCGATCATAACCCCGTCCGCGCCCGTTTCGTTGAGTAATTTTTCCGCGTCTGCGTTGGAGAACACACCGCCGTTGGCAATCACGGGAATATCCACCGCTTTTTTGGCGTTTTCAATCTCGCGGTAATTGACTTCGCCTGCGTACATTTTGTCTTTCGTCCTGCCGTGGACGGTGATAAGGCTTGCGCCTGCACCCGCCATACGCTTGGCAAATTCGGACGTTATAATATGCTTGTCGTCAATGCCGATACGGAATTTAACGGTAATAATTTTACCGCTTTTTTTACATTCTTTCACGATTTTTTCCGCAAGCAGGGGATTTTCGAGCAGTGCGCTCCCTTCGCCGTTTTTATAAATTTTCGGCACGGGACAGCCCATATTGATATCCACGATCGGGAAGGGCGCGAGTGCTTCGTTTTCGCAAGCAAGGCGCATAATGTCCGGCTCGCTCCCGAAAATTTGCACCGCGGTTACACCTTCGTGCGCGTCGGTATATAAAAGCTGGCGGGTGTTTTCACTGCCGTATTTCAAGCCCTTTGCGCTCACCATTTCCGTATAACAAAGCCCCGCGCCGTAGCTTTTGCAAAGCCGACGAAGCGGGTAGTTCGTATACCCCGCAAGCGGGGCTAAAAACACGTTGTTTTCGGTGGTTACGCCACCAATGGAAAGGGGAGAAAGATGCATAGAGCTCCTGTTAGTCGCAGTGAAGTATGTCACTTCGTGAAAAGTGAAGTAACTTCGTAGTGAATTTGTGCTACGCACAAGTGAAGTTTTTTCGCTTTGCGAAAAAGGTATTGTATTATTCCACAACTTGCCCCAAAGGGGCAAACTTCACTTTTGCCTGAAAGGCAAATACTTCACTTGCGGTTAAGCATACTTATTTTTTGAACAAAGTTCAAATACTTCACCTTATTTACTCTTCTTCCGCGGTGTTGATCATATCAAAAAACTTGATAAAGAACTTGGACAGCGGGAAGCTTGCCTGTACGATAATCACGGTGAGCAATATTTGCGGTAACGTGAAATCCACGTGCGACCAGCCCTCGCAAACGATCTCACCGAGCAGGGGTACGGAGATAACGAGTACGCAAAGCAGGGCGGAGGCGACGAACAGGCACACCCGAACCACGTTGAACGGCTGACAAATGCGATAGAGCATAACCAGTCCCGTGAACGTGAGCGCAATCATCATAAGCGCTTGATATTCGAGCGTGTTTTCGCCGCTACTATCAATAAAGCCAAGCGTAGGCGCAAGCGACGTTTTATGGATAACGTATAGTGTAAGTATTCCAATCGCCATGGTTAGTGCGCCGGGGATTGCACGGCTTAATACGTAGGGGATAAACTTGCCCTTCACGCGGTTGGTGTTGGGTTGCAAGGACAAAACGAACGACGGAATGGCGCTGATTAAAAATTCATACATCATCATATTGTTCGTCGTGAAGAAATACTCGCTCCCGATCGCGATACACACCGTCGCTAAAATCACGGTGAGCAGGGTTTTCATAATATACAGCGACGACGAATTTTTAATATTATTGATAACCCGCCGTCCTTCGTTTACGATCTTGGGCATAGACGAGAAATTGTTGTCTTGTAACACGAGATTGGAAACGTTTCTTGCCGCTTCGCTACCCGAAGCCACGGACACGGCACAGTCCGCTTCTTTCATAGCCAAAATATCGTTTACGCCGTCGCCCGTCATAGCCACGGTGTTGCCCGCTTGCTTGATCGAGCGGATCAGGATAGCTTTTTGTTCAGGTGTAACGCGCCCGAACACCGTGTACTGGTTGGCAGCGTTTTCCACTTCGATTTCCGAAAGCCCTTCAAGGGAGATAAACTGCGCGGCATTTTTAATACCCGCACGGCGCGCTACTTCGCTCACCGTTACGGGGTTGTCTCCCGAAATGACCTTGACGGCAACGTCGTTTTCTCTAAACCAGCGAATCGTTTCAATGGCGTCGGGGCGGATATTGTCGGAAAGGGTAATGATTGCCACCGCTTTCAAGCCCATGGGCACTTTGTCGCCTTGGATTTGTCCGTTCGTGTGTGCCACGACGAGTACGCGCAAGCCCATTTGCGCGTATTGCTTGACGATCTTGTCGATACGCACGGGCATAGGCTTTAACACGAATTCAGGCGCGCCCATCACGAACGTGCCCACACCCTCAAAGGTAACCGCCGATAACTTTCGCGCGGACGAGAAGGGCAGGGTTGCCACGGGTTGGAGCGCGGAAGAATGACCAAAGCGTTCGTATAACGCGATAGACGTTTGGTTGTTGTCGTTTAAAGAAGCGAGCATTGAGCCCAAGATATCGTCCACACCAAATTCGGTGGGGTTGTTGAGTAAAATACAATCGCTCACTTTCATACGCCCGTCGGTGATCGTACCCGTTTTATCCAGGCACAAAACGTTGACGCGCGCGAGCATTTCAAGTGAATACATATCCTGCACGAGCGTGTTGTATTTGGCAAGACGGATCATACCCACGGACAGAGCAACGGTGGTAAGGAGCAATAAGCCCGACGGGATCATACCAATGACGACGGACGCCGTTTTTTGAATGGTTTTGCTCAAATTTTCTTCGCCGCCAAGCAGGTTACGCCAAAATCCGCCCGAGCCTTTTAAGTTCGCGAGCGAACCGCCGATGGCGTTGTAGTTGGTCAAAAACATAAAGATCGCAATCGGCACGATCAAAAGCCCGATAATCTTGATAAACAAGGTAATCGAGTTCATAATTTCCGAGTTGGGGCGTTTGTATTTTTTCGCCCGCGCGGTAAGCTTGCTAATATACGTATATTCCCCGATCTTGTCCACGCGCACGGCAATACGCCCGCTTGCAACGAACGAGCCTGCATACACGAAATCGCCGTCTTCCTTTTTAATGGGCACGGATTCACCCGTAAGCAACGATTCGTTCAGCTCCGCCGCGCCTTCGACCGCGATACAATCGGCGGGTACTTGTTGCCCAGCGGAAAGAATTAAAATATCGTCCACAACGAGTTCTTCCACGGGAATATCCACCTTTTGCCCGCCACGGATAACCACGGCGGTGGGGGTGGAAAGGATCGTCAGTTTGTCAATTTTGCGCTTGGCACGAATTTCCTGCACGATACTCACGACGATATTGCAAAGGAAAATTAAAACGAAGGTAAATTGCGAAATGGGCGCGCGGGCAAGCGCGAGCGCGAGCGCGGCGATCAAGCACAATAAGTTGAAAAAGGTGCAAATATTACCCACGAAAATGCTTTTGTAGGTCTTGGAATATTTTTTCCCCGTCTTATTGATAAGTCCTTGCGCAACGCGTTCTTCCACTTGCGCTTTGGAAAGTCCCTCGTTTGCGTAGGCGTTAAAGCGTTGCACGCCCGTCAAATCGAGCGTTTCCGTTTCTTTACTTTTAAAAATGCGCGCTTTCAAACGGGCGAAAAAACCCTTTTCGTCCGCTGTTTGCACGTTTTGTTTTTTATCGTTTTTCATAATATTCGTATAACTCCAACGTATTTATTATAACACACGCGCAAGGCGTTTGCAAGTTATTTTTAATTTTTTCAGGATTTTTTAGGGAAACTTTGCTATTAAGTAGGCAATTCATTGCTTTTTTGCCCAAAAAGTTGTATAATGAAGAAAAGGCTATATCACAACACTCGGTTAATTTTTAACGGGAAAACACTAAAAAATCCAGCGCGTTGTGCTCGGTTACATACCGCTGGGGGTATGCGCCCTCGCAAAACGCTTGTCTTTTCCCGTGTTTTCTTCGTTAAACCGTGAAAAGTTCACTAATTAACCGCTTATTGTGAAACAGCCTTAAAATAAAAGACAGAGGTAATAAAATGATCGATATCAACCTGATCAGAACGGACGCGGAGAAAGTAAGAGAAAATATCCGCAAAAAATTTCAGGACGAAAAGCTTCCGCTCGTAGACGAAGCGCTCACGCTCGATAACAAACGCCGTAGCTTGATTGCGGAAGGCGACGCGCTCAGAAGCGCAAGAAACACCCTTTCCAAAAAGGTAGGGGAATGTATGAAAGCGGGCAAACGCGACGAAGCGGAGCAAATCAAAGCGCAAGTGAAAGCAGACGCGGAAAGACTTGCACAAATCGAAAAAGAAAACGAAGAAGTGGAAGCGAGCCTGAAAAAGGTGATGATGGCGATCCCGAATATTATCGCTGACGACGTACCCCTTGGCAAGGACGATAGCCAAAACGTGGAATTACAGCGTTTTGGCGAAGCGAAAACACCCGACTTTGAAGTGCCCTATCACTTGGACATTTTGGAAAAATTAGACGGTATCGACGTGGATAGCGCGAGAAGAACTTCGGGACAAGGCTTTTATTATCTCACGGGCGATATTGCGCGGTTGCACTCGGCGGTGCTTTCTTACGCGCGCGATTTTATGATTGATAAAGGCTTTACCTACGTAATCCCCCCGTATATGATCCACGGCGACGTGGTGTCGGGGGTTATGAGCTTTGCCGAAATGGAAAATATGATGTATAAAATCGAAGGCGAAGACTTGTATCTTATCGGCACGAGCGAGCACTCTATGATCGGAAGATTTATGGGGCAAATTATCGACGGCAAAAAACTGCCCATGGCAATGACCAGCTATTCGCCTTGTTTTAGAAAGGAAAAGGGCGCGCACGGGATTGAAGAGCGCGGAATTTACCGTATACATCAGTTTGAAAAACAGGAAATGGTGGTGGTTTGTCGCCCAGAAGACAGCGAAGCGTGGTATGAAAAGCTTTGGAGCTATACCGTGGAACTCTTCCGCTCGTTGGATATCCCCGTAAGACAGCTGGGTTGCTGTTCGGGCGATCTTGCCGATTTAAAATATAAAAGCTGTGACGTGGAGGCTTGGAGTCCCCGTCAACAAAAATATTTTGAAGTGGGCTCTTGTTCCAACTTAACCGACGCACAGGCGCGCCGTCTTGCCATTCGTTATAAAGACGACGACGGCAAAGTCAAGCTCTGCCACACGCTCAATAACACGGTAGTTGCACCCCCGCGTATGTTGATTGCGTTCGTGGAAAACCACTTGAACGCGGACGGGAGCGTGAACATTCCCAAAGCCCTGCAACCGTATATGGGCGGAAAAACGGTAATTAAAACGGTAAACTAATCTTTTATGAATTACTTATTCTTCGATATCGAATGTGCGGGGGTATTTAAAAGCGTCGCAAAAATTTGCGCGTTTGGATACTGTAAAACGGACGAGCAATTCCGTATTTTAGAAAAAGAAGATTTGCTCATCAACCCGCAAGGCAATTTCCACTTGACCGATCGCAAGGGCGAGCGCGGTCTTGTTTTGCCGTATAAATACGAAGATTTTAAGCATTTTCCCACCTTTTCCCAAGTAGCGGACAAGATTTATTCCTTGCTCCAAGATAAGGACACGCTGGTGATCGGGCACGCGGTACAAAACGACGTGAAATATCTCAATTTGGAAAGCAAACGCTTTTCGCTCCCGCCCTTTTCTTTCCGTTTTGCGGACACGCAGTTTATTTATATGAACGAAATCAAGGAATTTTCCCGTCAGTTCGGTTTGGGCGCGATCGCCAAGGACTTGGGCGTGGAATTTACCCCGCACCGCGCGGTAGACGACGCGTATGCAACCATGCGCGTTGCCAAAGCCATGTGCGAAAAGGCGGGCTTGACCTTGCCCCAGCTTATCCAAAAACACGACATCAAGCTGGGAGAAATCCAAGACTTTGAAATCACGCAAAGCACGTCCAAGGCGTTTGAACAGTTTAAAATCGACAGGGAAAAAGCCAAGGAAGAACGGGATAAAAAACGCGTGGCGTTCCATATCTACGCGGACAAAGCCAAGAGAAAACGCGCAAAGGACGGGAAACTGAAAAACGTATCCGTGTGCTTTTCGCACGCGTTGGAGCTGAACACTTCGCTTGCGCAAGACTTGCTTGTTTCCGCTTTTTCTCAGGCTGCGCGCGTAACCTTCCGCGCGGAAGAATGTGACGTGTACGTGTGTATGGAAGGCGAAAGCGGACAACGCTTACAGTCCGTGCTTTCCCGTGGCGCGCGCGTGTATACGAGCGAGCAGTTTGAAAAGTTTTTACAGGTGGCGGAATGATACGATTACCTAAGGCGTTTATTGACAAAATGAAAACACAGCTTCCCAAAAGCGAATGGGAGGCTTTTTTTGCCGTGTACGAGCAAGAAAAGGCGTATAAGGGCGTGCGTATCAATCCCTTGAAAGGGAAGAATATACTCTCGCTTTTGCCCTTTGTGGGCGAAAAGGTGGCTTGGGCGGAAAACGGCTACTACACGAGCGAAGAAAAGCTTGGCTTATCCCCCTTTCACCACGCGGGATTGTTTTATTCACAAGAGCCGTCGGCAATGTGCGCCGTACCCCTTTTAGACGTGCAAAAAGGAGAAAGGGTACTCGACCTTTGCAGTGCGCCCGGTGGCAAAGCCACGCAAATTGCGGGGTATTTGCAAGGGCAGGGCTTGCTCGTTTGCAACGAGATCGTGTCTTCGCGCGCTAAGATTTTATCGCAAAATATCGAGAGAATGGGCGTGAAAAACGCGGTGGTAACGAACGAAAGCCCGCAAACGCTTTCCAAAAAGCTGGCGGGATATTTTGATAAAATTCTCGTAGACGCGCCCTGTTCGGGCGAAGGTATGTTCCGCAAAAACGCGGACGAAGCCTTGAAAGAATGGAGCGAAGAAAACGTTGCGCTTTGCGCAACCCGTCAAACGGAGATTTTAACGCAAGCGAGTAAAATGCTCAAAGTGGGCGGAAAACTCGTGTATTCCACTTGCACGTTTTCTATGGAAGAAGACGAAAACCAAGTGCAAAACTTTTTAAAAACCCACCCCGAATTTATCCTTTTAAAACAGGAAAAATTATACCCGCATAAATGCGCGGGCGAAGGGCACTTTGCCGCGCTCCTTGAAAAACGCGCGGACGGCGAAAAACCCGAGCTCCCCGTTCGTATCCGCGAACATAAGAATTTTGTTTCACGGGAAACAGAAAAGGCGTATCGGGAATTTGAAAAACAATTTTTCAAAGCAAAGTTTGCGTGCAACTTACACGAAGCCAAGGGCGTTTTATACGAACTGCCCAAGGGCGTGTTTGATTTGCAGGGGCTTTCACTTCTCCGTGCGGGCGTTCGTTTAGGGGAAATGAAAAACGGGCGTTTCGAGCCCAGCCACGCGCTTTGTATGAGCGTGAAAGCGGAAGAATGTAAAAACGTAGTATCGTATACAATCAATGACGCGCGCGTAGAGAAATACTTGCGAGGCGAAGCCGTGCAAGACGAAAAAGCAGGGCAAGGCTGGTGTTTGGTGTGCGTGGAAAATTATCCGCTCGGGCTTGGTAAAGCGGTAGGGGGCTTGGTGAAGAACCATTTACCAAAAGGCATAAGGAAGTGAAACATTTCGCAGGACGAAAAGTGAAGTAACTGCGTAGTGAAGTATGTGCTTCGCATGAGTGAAGTTTTTTCGCTCCGCGAAAAAGTTATTGTAATATTTCCACAACTTGCCCCTTGGGGGCAAACTTCACTGCAACGAAGTTGCTACTTCACTTGCCAACGGTATACTTCACTTTTGCTTGAAAAGCAAATATTTCACAAAAAAATAGAGGCTCGCGCCTCTATTTTTTTGTTATCAATCGTTGTAGGGACTGTCTTCGTCCTTTTCTTCTTCGACCGCTTTTGCTTTCTTTGCGGGTTTTTCTTTCTTGGCTTTCACTTTCTTCGCGCGGTTTTTGCGTTTCTTTCCGCCAAGTGCCTTGCGGAATATAATCAAGATAATTACAAGCAATAACACCGCCGTCATGGAAATGGAGCTAACGAGTAACCAAACGTTAATTTCGCTTTCGGGCTTTTCTTCTTCCTCTTCTTCCGTTTCGTCTTCCGTTTCGTCTACGTCCGCCACAACCGTTTTATCCACAGTCGCGTAGTCCGCATATACTTCGTAGGTGTTTCCGTTTTCATAACGCAAGAACGCAACGCCTTTTGCATAATCCGCGGAAGTGGGATCGAAATCGTCGTAGGAATTGCCCACCCCGTTTTCGTCTAATTCCTCGTTGTAACGCAAGAACTTCGCATTGTCATAGAACGAGAACACGCTTTCAAAGCACCACTCGTCAAGCTTGTTCATTTGTTTAAGCTCTTCCTGCCTATTTTCCGTGTAGGTTGCAAACGTTTCCGCTGTCAACGCATCAGGCGTGCGCGAGTCTACGATCACGTAGGAGTTAGCAGGGTTTTTATCCGCGCCATCGCGAGAACCGCTCCAAACTTCTAAACGGTAATTCTTACCGCTATCGCCCGGGTGGATATAGAACGTAACCGTTGCCCATTCGCCCGTACCGTTTACGGTGATTTGCATATTTTGCTTGCCGTAAGCGTCCGCGCGTTTTTCAAGCGCCGTCACGCTCGCAAGATCCAAAACTTCCACGGTTTTCGCGCTGTCCGCGTAGTATTTGCCGTCTTTATAATAGAACGCAATACCGTCGTTGCCGTCGTTTCTCCACTTATTATTATAGTTATAGGAAACACCGTTTTCCGCTACGATAAGGTTGTGATCGCTATCCTTTGCATACGCGCCCAAATTTGCATAGAACGCGTCTTTGCTGGCAACGCCTTCCGCGTTTTTCCAACCCGCATTGAGCTTGTAAAGACCGTTCTTTTGTAACTTGAACGCCACGTCTTTCTTGCTATTGAAATCGGAAGAAGTGGGATCTACCGAGCAAATATTGCCGTCTTTATCGTAGAAATACGCAGTCTTGCCTTCGATAGACATCACGCCTTTGTCTTTGCTGTCCGTGTCGATAAGATAGAAGTTCGCTACCGCGTTTTCGCTTACTTTCACGTTGTAGGAAACAACCGTGTAATCGGTGATATTCGTCGTTGCGCCGATAAATCCATAAGCTTGTTCGCTTTCATTATAGATAACGAGCGGTTGCTTGGACGCATACCCCGAAAGGTCGCTATTGCCAAACACGCTGTTCCATTTTTCTTCGATATTGTTACCCGTCGCACCAAGCTTTGCGAGAATGTCCAGATATGCTCCGTTTTCCGCGTTGGTGTCTTCGTCGAAAAGTTCGTCTTTGGAAAGAAGTCCTGCGGTGCGCAAAGTGTTGATATTAAAGTCCGTGCTATTTTTAATATACGCGCTGTCAGGGGTTACGCCTTTGAAGTTTTTAAGGTCGGCATAGCCCTTTTCAATCTTGGTGCCCGTGGAAACGCTGTCAAAGCCGTTGTCGCTCGTTTCTTCTTCCCCGTCCGCATCAAGGTTTGCAATCAAAGCATACGTTCCGCTTTGCGCATAGGAGAATTGTTCTTCGGTGAGCGTTCCGCGTTCCATTTGCGCAAACGCCGCAAAGCCCGTTTGATAGGAAGCTTTGGTGGTGTCGGATATGGTCGTAGGCCCGAATGTAAAATCAATAGAGTAGTCTTGCGTTTCGTCCGTTTCGTTGGACAGGAACACAAAGCACTTTTGCCAGCCGTTGTAAATATCTTCGTTGTCGCCCACTTTCACGCCTTCGATAGAAGAAGTGTCGATGGAAGAAAGGGTGGAAACAATTTCGCCGTTGCTATCCTTAACCGCAACGCCCGCGCCCGTAAACGCGCTCATGTTCGACGTTTTCACAAAGAACGAGATAAACGCATAGGAGTTGGGTGCTAACGATTGCGTGGTTTGCGTTGCCGTGTAGCTTGCACCGCTTGCCGAAAGGAGCATCAAAATGTTACCGTATTCATTTTCGTCCGCGAAATAGTTTTCATACGCCGTTTGCAAATACGCGTTGTTTTCGCTCTTCATATCTTCCGCGGTTGCGAAAACTTTCACCAAGTCGTCTTTGGGATCAAAGCCCAAGCCTTCCCAAGTTTTAATGCGATCGTCAGGGTTGGTGTCTTTGATGGAAGTATAATAATCCGTGCCCGCAGAAGACGTTGCTTCTTCACGCGTGTCGGTGGCTTTGGTATCGTCAAGCGCCAAAACGGAAGTGCTTACGCCCGAAAAATCCAACGCAAGCTTATTCACACTTGCATTTACGATTTTGCTTTCCGCGTTATCGTCTAATGTTTTTACGATGTAATCGTTTGTGATATCGTCGGTGGAAAGCACCGTTTCGCATTTAATATCGTCGAAGAACGCATACCCGTTCACGTATGCAAAGCGATCGTCGCCGCCGCTTTGACCAAGACCTAAAACGATGGTAAAGGTTGCGTCGGCATATTCCGAGCCTTTGAGAACGAACTCATACTTCGTCCAATCGTTTGCTTGAATATTTTCCACGCGCACGGGGTCGAGGGAAGTACCGCCCAAGCTGTTCGTGATTTCGATATACGCACCGCGATCGAGCGCCTCTTGCACGTTGCCTTGCGTGTCCACCATTTCAAGGTTACTCGTCTTTACCCAAACGGAGAATTTTGCGCTTGTACCCGCCGAAACGGTTACTTTGGAAGACGAAGTGAATTTTTGCGCCGTACCGAATTTTTCATAATTCGTCGTCGAATATTCGTTGTGGATCATAAGCACTTTGGTGTTTTCCGTGCTATTATCGTGCGTACCGGGGTTGGCGATAGGGGTTGCCGTTTCCTTGTCCTCGTCGTCTTTCACGCGATAAAGGGGAAGATCGTCTTCGTCAATATTAAACGATTGATAAAAATCGAGATCTTCAACGTCCTTATCGTTATCATTTTCTTCCCAAGCCTCGTAAAATTCGAGCTTGTCCTTTGCGGTCATTTTATCCCAGTTAGCTTTCGCCTGTTCCTGGGTAAGCTCGCGGGCACTTATTCCGTCAAGCCCAGAAGTGGTGAGATTTTTCCAAGCCGCGTCGGCGGTATCGATAATACCGCTTGCCGCCGTGGAAGATTTTGCACTGCCGCTTGCCGTGGAATTGGTCGAACGCGACCAACCGTT
>JAZOPU010000082.1:0-4369 GCA_045655705.1 Candidatus Scatosoma sp. | reverse complement strand
CTCGCTGTGAGCTTTATATCTTTCCAAAGGATAGGTTTCAAGCACCATCTTTTCGGAAATACATTCTGCAACGATAGTTCCCGAAATCTTGTATGCGCTTCTGAAGGGCAAGCCCTTCTTAACGAGATAGTCAGCCAAGTCGGTAGCGTTAATAAAGCCTTCCTGAGCCGCGCGCTTCATATTTTCGGGAATAACTCGCATTGTTTCGATCATAGGAGACGCGATAGAGAGACACATCTTAACGGTATCAACTGCATCGAAAACGCCTTCTTTATCTTCCTGCATATCTTTATTATATGCAAGAGGAAGACCCTTTAGCGTTGTGAGAAGTCCCATCAAATCGCCGTAAACTCGACCGGTTTTACCGCGAATGAGCTCTGCCATATCGGGGTTTTTCTTTTGAGGCATAATCGAAGAGCCTGTGGTGTAGGAATCGTCTAATTCGATAAACTTAAATTCCCAGCTCGACCATAAAATAATTTCTTCGGAAAAACGGGAAAGGTGCATCATCAAAATGGCAAACGCGCTCAAAAGCTCCACGCAAAAATCTCGATCCGAAACACCGTCGATACTGTTTGCCGTCACGCCGTCAAATCCGAGCTGCTTCGCCACCAAGCTTCGAGAAGTGGGATACGTCGTACCTGCAAGCGCACACGAGCCAAGGGGCGAATAGTTCATACGCTGAACCGCATCTTGCACGCGGGAAATATCTCTAAGCAACATTTGCGCATACGCCATAAGCTGATGTCCAAAGCTTATGGGTTGTGCGCGCTGTAAGTGCGTGTAGGCAGGTGCGATAATCTCTGCGCTTTCTTCCGCTTTATCTACAATTGCTTCCACAGTTTGTTTGATAAGCCCGATAATGATTTCCGCTTCGTCGCGAAGATACAAGCGAATATCCAAAGCCACTTGGTCGTTACGACTACGCGCCGTATGCAAACGTTTTCCAGCGTCGCCGATACGTTTGGTAAGCTCCGCTTCGACGAACATATGTATATCTTCTCCGCCCGCCGAAAAGTCCAGTTTTCCCGATTGCAAATCGTTTAAAATGCTTTCCAAGCCTTTGAGAATACTATCCACGTCCGCTTGCGGGAGAATACCTTGCGCGGCAAGCATCGTTGCGTGTGCCATAGAGCCTTTGATGTCCTGCTCATACATTCTGCAATCGGTTTTTAAGGAAGAATTGAAATCGTCTGCCTTTTGATCGAGCGTTTTTTGAAAACGCCCCGCCCACATTTTTTCCATACTTTTAACACAGTTTGCCTACTACGTGGGTAGCAGGCAAATTCCTTTTACGTTATTTTTTGTTTACTTTTTCGCTCACTTGCGCCTGTACTTTGATAGGCAATCCGAACAGGTTGATAAAGCCCGTTGCGTCCGCTTGGTTATACACGTGGTCTTCTCCAAACGTTGCGATTTCTTCTGAGTACAAGGAATAGTCGCTCCAAGCACCCGCTTTGATGATATTGCCTTTATACAGCTTCAAACGAACCTTACCCGTAACCGTTTCTTGCGTTTTATCCACGAACGCCGAGAGTGCTTCACGAAGCGGGGTAAACCATTGTCCGTTGTATACGAGCTCTGCAAAGCATACGGAAAGCTCTTGTTTTTTGTGCGCCGTGTATTTGTCAAGGCAAAGCGTTTCCAAATAACTGTGCGCCGCGTATAAAATCTCACCGCCGGGCGTTTCGTATACGCCACGGCACTTCATACCCACAAGTCGGTTTTCCACGATATCCAAAAGTCCGATACCGTTTTCCCCGCCTACTTTGTTGAGCGCCAAAATAATCTCTTTCGCACTCATTTTTTCACCGTCGAGCGCAACGGGACGGCCCTTTTCAAATTCCAACGTGATATAGGTGGGTTTATCGGGTGCTTGCAAAGGCGAAACGCCCATTTCAAGGAACCCTTCTTTTTCATATTGCGGTTCATTGCCCGCGTCTTCCAAATCCAAACCCTCGTGGCTCAAATGCCATAAGTTTTTATCCTTGGAATAGTTGGTTTCACGGTTAATTTTCAAAGGCACGTTGTGTGCTTCCGCATAGTCGATTTCTTCTTCACGGGATTTGATCGACCATTCGCGCCAAGGCGCGATAATGGGCATATCGGGTGCAAACGCTTTGATCGTAAGCTCGAAACGCACTTGATCGTTCCCTTTACCCGTACAGCCGTGGCAAATGGCGTCTGCGCCTTCTTTTTTTGCAATCTCCACGATACGCTTTGCAATCACGGGACGAGCAAACGACGTACCCAAAAGATATTCTTCATATTTCGCTCCCGCCATCATTGTAGGCACTACGTATTCGTCTACAAACTCGTCCGTCAAGTCTTCTACGTATAATTTGGACGCACCCGTTTTGAGCGCTTTCTCTTCCAAACCGTCAAGCTCGTCCGCTTGTCCTACGTTCCCGCTCACCGCAATAACTTCGCAGTTATTATAGTTTTCTTTGAGCCAAGGAATGATGATCGAAGTATCCAAACCACCCGAATAGGCAAGTACCACTTTTTTGATGTCTTTTTTATCCATAACGTTATCTCCTGTTGAGTTTTTATTCATTTTATACATACATTATACGCTCACTTTTCACTTATGTCAAACGCTTTTATACCTTTATTTATAAAAGTTTTTGAATATTTTGTGTATATATTGCATAAATGTATAAAATTATGCATAAATCATAAATTATTGTATATTCTTTCCGCGTAACGGACGGTTTCCATGGCGTCTTTGCCATAGAAATCCGCGCCCATTTTTCGCGCGTAGCTCTCGCTCAAAACCGCACCGCCTACGCATATCTTGCAAAAGGGCGTTTTTTCTTTGAGCAGGCGCACGGTTTTTTCCATAGAAGCGACGGTCGTGGTCATCAGTGCCGAGAGCCCCACAAGCGGAGCTTGGTGTTTTATCACGGCGGAAACAATCGTTTCTTCGTCGACGTCTTTGCCAAGGTCAATTACTTCAAAGCCGTAGTTTTCAAGCAAGGATTTCACGATATTTTTACCGATATCGTGGATATCGCCCTTGACGGTTGCAAGGACGAATTTACATTTTTTCGCTTGCTTTTCGCCCGTTTTTGCGATATATTCTTTGAGCACGGTAAACGCCGATTTCGCCGCTTCCGCACTCATAAGCAGGTTTGGCAAATACGCCCGTTTTTCTTCGTATGCTTTTCCCACGATATCAAGAGCAGGAACAATTTCCTCGTCAATGATTTGAACGGGCGTTTTCTCCCCAAGCAAAGCTTGGCAAGCACCCGCCGCGCTGTCCTTTCTGCCGTCGCATATCGCTTGTTTGAGCGTGCTTTTTTCCTGCAAAGCAGGTTTGCTTTCCACGCTTTCGCTTGCAAAAGCGATATATTTTTCGCAGTTTTCGTCTAAACCTTTGAGCGCGAGATAGCATTTATACGTTTTTTGCATTTCCGCGGAAAAGGGATTGACGATCGCACCGACAAGCCCGTTTTCAAGCGCGAGCGCGAAAAAGGACGCGTTTATCATATCCCTTGCGGGCAACCCAAACGATACGTTAGAAACACCCAAAACCGTACCCACGCCAAGCTCGTCTTTGACCAAACGCAACGCTTCGAGCGTGGTTTTCGCGGCGTTTTTATCCGTTGCTATCGATAACGTTAGCGTGTCCACGAGAATATCTTTTTTTGCAATCCCGTATTCTTTTGCTTTGTCTATAATCTTTTTAGCGATCGCCAAACGGCCTTGGGCGGTTTGGGGTATGCCGTTTTCGTCTAACGTGAGCGCAACCACCACCCCGCCGTATTTTTTAACGAGCGGGAATACGCTTTCCATACTTTCCTTTTTACCGTTTACGGAATTGACCAGCGGTTTACCGTTGTATACGCGCATCGCCTTTTCTAACGCCACGGGGTTGGAAGTATCAATTTGCAAAGGCAAATCCACCGTGGATTGTATCGCTTGGATATATTTTTCCAGCGTTTCCGCTTCGTTGATATCGGGCAGTCCCACGTTCACGTCGAGAATATGCGCGCCCTTGTCTTTTTGATTTACCGCTTCGCCAAGCGCGTAATCAAGCTCCCCGTCCACAAGTGCCTGTTTAAAACGCTTTTTGCCCGTGGGATTGATACGCTCACCGATAAGTATCGGCTTATTCAACTCCACCGCGTGGGTATACGAACACACGCAAGAAATATTCTTTTGTGCTATTTTCGCCATCGGTATATTTGCAATTTCTTTTTTGAGCGCGCGGATATATTCGGGGGTCGTTCCGCAACAACCGCCCACGAGCCTTGCGCCCTTTTTAACAAACTCCGCCACCTGTTTTGCAAACGTTTCCGCTGTGATATCGTAGACGGTTTTTTCGCCGTCAAAGACGGGCAGTCCTGCGTTGGGCTTGACAAGC
>JAZOPU010000081.1:0-2579 GCA_045655705.1 Candidatus Scatosoma sp. | reverse complement strand
GTGGGTTTCCACTCTCAATATTTGCTGTAAGGGGTAGAAATTGAAAACGAAACCGATTGAAGAGATAGAAAACGCACTCGCGCCGATTGCGAAAGAAATGGATATCGAGATTGTAGAAGTGGAATTCAAGCAAGGCAAAGAGCCTGCGCTTACCGTGTATATCGACACGGAAAACGGCGTGGATTTAAATACTTGCGAAAAATTTCACCGCGCGATTGACCCCGTTTTAGACGAATTAGATCCTACCTATGAACAACCCTACACGCTCAACGTATCCAGTCCGGGACTGGATAGACCGCTCAAAACGGCAAGGGACTACGAAAAATGCAAAGGTGCGCGTGTGGAAGTGAAATTGTTCGCACCGCTCAAAGGTAAAAAGTTCTTTGAGGCGACGCTGGTTGGTTACGACGAGCATTGCGTGGAGCTGGAAGACAAGGGCGAAACGTTCAAGCTAGAAAAAAATAAAATCGCAAAAATGTGTAGAGCGATTGATTTTAGTGGATTAGAATAAAAAAATTATAGATAATGACAGGAAAAAACAAACAGGAGATTACGACAATGGAAAACAAGGAGTTTTTTGCGGCACTTACCGATTTGGTAAAAGAAAAGGGGATCAGCGAAGACGCGTTTATCGAAACGCTTGCAAACGCGCTTGCCTCGGCGTATAAAAAACAATACGACGGCGGTGCGGAGATCACCGTTACTTTAGACGCGGAAAAAGGAACGATCGAATTTAAAGCAACGCGATACGTGGTGGAGATCGTTGAAGACAAGGATAGAGAAATTTCTTTGGAAGACGCACAGGCGCTCAATCCTGAACATCAGGTTGGCGACGTGATAGAAAACGTGTTTATCCCCAAAGATTTCGGACGTATTGCGGCGCAAACGGCAAAACAGGTTATTTTGCAAAAATTGCACGAAACGGAGCGCGATAACACCTTTTCCCAGTTTTCGGATAAAGAAGGCGAGCTTATGCAAGGCGTGATCCGCAAGATCGACGAACGCAACGTATACGTAGAGCTTGGCGATAAAAAGATCGAAGGCGTAATGCCCCCCCAAGACCGCGTGGCAACGGAAAAATACAACGTTGGCGACAAGCTTAAAGTGTTTGTAAAGCGCGTAAAGAACAGCGGTAAAAACTCGCAAATTCTCGTATCGCGTGCATCGGCGGGCTTGGTTAAAAAATTATTTGAAGAGCAGGTTCCCGAAATTGCGCAAGGTATCGTAGAAATTAAATCGGTTGCCCGTGAAGCGGGACACCGCACCAAGATTGCGATTATGTCCAATGATTCGCACGTAGATCCTGTGGGCGCGTGCGTAGGTAACCGCGGTGCGCGAGTGAATGCGGTCGTAGAAGAACTTGGCGGCGAAAAGATTGATATCATTCTTTGGAACGAAGATCCGCTCGCATTCATATATAAGGCGCTTTCGCCTGCGACGGTGCTTTCGGTAACTTCGCGCGGAGAACGTAGTGCAATGGCGATCGTACCCGACGAAAAGCTTTCCTTGGCGATTGGTAGAGACGGTCAAAACGCTCGTCTTGCTGCAAGACTTACGGGTTGGAAGATCGACGTAAAGAGTGCGTCTTCGCCCGAAGCTGCTGAAATTCTTGCGGCAATGGAAACGGAAGAAGAAACAGGCGAGGAAACGGAAGAATAATGGCGAAAACGAAATCTGTGCCTATGCGTATGTGCATATCCTGCCGTGAAATGAAACCAAAAAAAGAAATGCTTCGCGTGGTGAAAAACGCCGAGGGTGAGATTTTTGCGGACAGCACGGGTAAAGCGGCTGGCAGAGGCGCGTATATTTGCACGGAAGAAGAATGTCGCAAAAAGCTTGCAGATAAAAAACTGCTCCATAAAGCTTTTTCCGCGCTCGTGCCTGATGCGGTATACCGCGGCGTGGAGGAAGAAACGCTTGGAAAAAAGTAAGATAGAAACGTATTTGGGATTTTGTGTCCGCGCACGAAAAATCGTGTACGGCGTAGACGAAGTAGAGAAACAAAGAAAGGGCGTGTATTTGCTTATTTTCGACGGAACGCTTGGTCAAAATTCCCTAAAAGTGATGCGCAAAGCGCAAGAAACGCTTGATTGTCCGCTTATAAAAAGCGAAGCGGGGGTATTAGGCGAACGCTTGCACCGATTAGGAGTGAAAGCGGTGGCAATTAAAGACAAAAATCTCGCGGAAGCGATCGTAAATTCGATAGCAAGCGAGCCTCAATTCAAATTCTATTTTGGAGGAACAGACTGAACCTATGGCAAAGAAATACGAAAACGTGGAAAAAGTGATGGATCTATTGGGAGACGACTTGCTCGCTGGGCTGTCCAAGCGTCTTTCGTCCACGGAAAAAAATCTTTCGGAAATACTCAAAAAGCTGTCTGCAATGGAAGTGGAGAAAGCGGAGCGTGAAGCGGCGGCAAGAGCCGAAGAAGCACGCATGGCTGAGCAGGCGGCAAAAGCCGAAGCGGAAAGAAAAGCAGCGGAAGAGGTTGCAAGTAAGCAGGCGGAAGAAGTAGAAGAAGCTCCGAAAAAGACGACGGCGAAAAAGGAAGAAAAAGCGGAAGAAACGCCTATCGTAG
>JAZOPU010000080.1:0-4118 GCA_045655705.1 Candidatus Scatosoma sp. | reverse complement strand
TTGCGAAGATCCGAAACGGTCATATCCGAAGCGAAACGTACAAGAATACAAGACCACGAAAAAGGAAAAGGAAATAATAGAAATTGTTTAGAGCTTTAAGAAACTTCATCAAAGAAAACGCAAAACTGTTACTGCGCTGTGCGTTGAGCTTAATTATCTGGCTTTTCGTCTTCTTTTTGATTTATACGGCTTGGGTGGTATTGCGATGACAACGGTGAGAAAAAAGGGATTGGATATATTTGAAAAGATCCTTTTTCACGCGTTCACGTTAATAGTTATTGCTTGGTCGCTATATATGAGTTTAACAAGCTTCCCCAACACGGCAATACGTACGGTGCAGGCATTGAAGGATTTGTGGTTATCGCTCAAATATTACGGTTTGGGCTGGGTAAATATGCACGGATCCGTGAAAACGACGGTGCAAACTATGCCGGCAGGAATGGAGCTTATGATACCGATCACGTGGGCGGATTTGAAAGCGTTGCTTTTGGAATTCGGTCAAACGCTGATAAACGTCGATCACATTGCTTCGTATATGTCAATCGTATTGAATGTGCTGTATTACGTGTCAATGGGCATTACGTTCTGCGCGATCCCGTTTGCGCTTGTGATATTGCTTACGTGGTTAATGTACATAGTGGTTGATAATGAGCACGGGAAGCAAAGCGTACCGATGAAAATATGGTATCGCCTGGAAGATATCTTCTATTATCCCGCAAAGCATTTTGTTTGTCGATACATACGGTTTATCCTTGATACGGACAAAAAAGAGCAAGGAGAAAAAACGCGGCGAATATACTTATGGCTTATATGTCCGATTTGGACGTATAACCTAAACGGGTTCACGATTGCGATCGAAGTGTTGGCGTGGTTATTCTTTTTCCCGTTTGCGGAAGGCAAGCGTATAGAGAGTATACCCATTCAGATTGCAAAGCTATTAGTGGATTTAACGGTTGCGATAGATTTTCTCCCGGTTTGGGCGTTGATCGGGATCGGGTACTTGCTTTTTGATATTCATCGAAAAAATGTGGGGTATGCAAGGCTGGAAGACGGGGAAGAAGAAAATCGACGGTTTTTGCTGGCAAACCCCGGCAACCTATTGGCAACGGGACCACCGCGCGTTGGTAAGACGCAGGGTATAACGGATATGGGTATATCGCAACAAATCGTATTTCGGAAGACGGCGCAACAAAAAAGTTTGGAACACCATATGGAATTTCCTTTTTTCAAGTGGGGATTATTAGAGCAAACGCTCATCAATATGCGACAAAAAGTGCCGGGGTTTAGCTTGACGTTCATTCGGCATTTAATCCCGACGTTGCAATATATGTTTGAGAGCCGAGCTGTATTGGCGCCGTCGCAAATTGAGAACGCAAAGAAACGATTGAAAAATTGGGGATACCAAGGCAAGGATTTTATTTTCGATTATGATTATCAAAAATACGGAATGGAATATGACAACGGATTGGTGATTGTATCGATATGGAAAGCAATTCGGTTGTATGCAGAAGAGTTTTACATATACACGCAACCCACTCCGCTTATCTTCGGGAACTATCCCGTGCAAACGGACGTCGCGTGGAAAGATTTCGGGAACTATCCGATAATGGACGCGGAGCTGTTTAAAAGGACACCACGGGAACGTGCAAAGCTTGCACAGTTCTCGCACGTTGTAACACACGACGCAATGCGTCTTGGTAAAAAGAAAAATCCGGACGGTATTTATAATAACAGTTATGATAGCGGGGTGTTTCTGTTTTCGGAAGCTGGAAAAGAGCTGGGTAATCAAATCACAAACCGCGGAAAGGATAAGGACAAGGATTCGGAGAAGAGTAACCCCAACAACGATTTATGGACGATGAACGCAAAAATGATATCGCACGGAACGACGATCGATTATTTCACGTATTTCAGAATACTTGCCGATGAACAGCGTGCTATGTCGATCTTAGCGGATTTTCGGGAGCTTGGTGACGAACTGCAAATACTTTCGAAAAGTCCAGAAAAAATCAAAATGCCACACTTTGCATTTGGAGAGCTGTTCTACCTGATCGCAAAGAAGATAATGACAAGGTTAATGCTATTCTTCAAATCGAAGCACGGTAAGATGACGTTATGCTTTTATTTATGCCTGCGTGTGTATTCGTTGATATTCAATCATTACCAAAGAATATACAACACATTTGCAGTTTCTACGCAAAAGATAAAAGTAAAAAATGACGTAACCGGAGAGAAAGCAAAGATATGGACGTATAATCTTGCCCGTAAAAAGATATGCGGGGACGCATATAATACGATTTTCTTCTTCCCGTATTATGACGCACGGTGGAGTAAATCGACGGTGGGCGGATTGAATGCGACGCCACAGTTTAAGTCTTTGGACGCAACGTTTGAAGAAATGCGGTTTATGGCAAGCAATTTCAACGAAGCGGTATTTGAACACTTTGAGCTTACCGATACGGTATGACAAAGCGGAGCTTGCGTGGGGTAAAGGGGCCTGCCCCTTTATTGGCCCAAAAAAGTGAGTGTGAACGTGTATGGGAGCGGGAATTTCCGTTTGGTCGGGCGCGTGGTGGCGCATACACTTTTAATAGCTTTCCGCGCCTTTGGCGCGGTTGCTGGGATATAAAGAGTAGGAAAGAAGAAGAAAGTTTGGTATTGCGCGGAAAATAGGCGATTTGCCCGTTGATTGAAAACCGCGATAGTGCGGAAATGCGGTAAAAATGGGGGCAAATTTGCGTGGATAGGGAGAGACGGCTTGCCGTCCGAACTGTCCCGCAAATGCCCGAAAACCGCACCGCTGGGTTGTTTGAACGGGCAATCGCCCCGCGCAATACAGTGGCGGGCGGTGTAAAAATAATGTCGCGGGAAGCGCGCGCCGAACAAAGGTCAATCGTTAACGTTTATGCGCGAAGCGTCATAAATCGTTAACGCGAGCCAAAAAAAGGGGTAAAAAATGGCGAAAAAAAGGGACGTCGAATTGAACCGAACGCAGGAGAAGATAATGGACTACCTGCGCGCGGAGCTTGCCGACGGCGCGAAATACGTCAGCTATACCGATATCGGCTTGAAAATCCATAAGCCAAGGGCGACAGTCAAATATAACGTAAACCGCTTGATACGGCTTGGGCTACTCGATATCGAAGACGAGAAGCTGTCGCTGGTGTAAAGGAAAGAATAAAAAGAGGAGGCAAAAAGAAAAATGAAAGGACGGAAGGGAATGGAACGTATAGAGAGTGTAGCCCCGCGCTGACGTTGGAATAAGGATACAATGGCGTTCGATGAGAGTGCCTATATAGGCATATATTTATATCTCTATTTAAAATAGGGGTATTATTTTTTTATTTAGGGGTTGTATATAGTCCTTATATTATTTTTAGGGACAAAGGGTGTTAATGTAAAGCAATTAACAATATACACAAAAAGAAACAACTACATAACCGACGAGAAGCGTATAATGCATTTTCGTCCGTAAGCGGAGTAAACCCTTAAACCGCTTTATATAAATAAGGTCAGGTTTCGTGTAGCCAATGCAAAGTAAAATGCACGTAATACGTCGTGGCTGGCGACGTTGAAAAAATTATAAACAAACAAGTGGGTCGCACCCTGACAGGTGCGAAACGCACACAAGTGCGTGGGGTACGTTGCACCGCGAGGTGCAAGCAGATTTACGTAAATCTATGTCGCTGGGCGTACGGCGAATGAGGAGATACGACATAACACGAAGACGGGGACGGAAGAAGTCAAGCTTTGGTTGTGGTTTTGCCTGAAACAAGGCAGAACCACGCCCAAAAACAGGTCAAAAAAAAGTCAAACTTAAAGAGAGCAAGCACCGAGCGGAGCGAAAGCGACGAGGTAAGAAAATCCCCGTCGCAAGGGCGACGGAGCGTAGACACCGCGCGAGCACCTAACCGCTTGCGGTTTGGGGCTTGTGAGGTGTGCCACCGTTAGGTGATAAAAATGTGCGCATACGCGCGGGTGCGTGTAAAATCCGACGTTGGATTTATACCAAAAAAGGCAGGGATTGAAAAAGGGGAGCGCGGTGTAGGTCAGGTGGGACGCGGATTGCCAAGACAAAAGGCTGGTAAATGGAAAGTCCCGCGCCGAACTGACGCGGG
>JAZOPU010000079.1:0-1952 GCA_045655705.1 Candidatus Scatosoma sp. | reverse complement strand
ACAAACTGTTTTCTCTTGTCAAGCATTTTTTCAAAACTTTTTAAACTTTTTTTAAAAATTTTTTTAATCTGCTTGCCAACCCGCTTCCCGCGGACAGCTTGTCTATATTATCACTTTATTTATATATTGTCAACTGTTTTTTACTTATTTTTTAAATTATTTCCAATTTTTTTTAAAAATATACGCGCAATTTTTTCTTGACTTCACGCGCGCGCGCGTGATACAATATATATATTAGAGGTGGTTACGTTGTTATATCTACAAATTATTTTTACGATTATATCCGCTTTGTTTTTAGCGGCTGCAATCCCCGTTGGCGCACTTTTAAACTGGGCTTGGGCGCTTGCGTGCGGGTTTTGCGCGTTACTTTTCTTTGGGCTTATGTTGCTTTGCAAGCAAACGATTGCTATGAAACAGCCAAAAACCGACGAAAAAGACGAAGCGTCCCAAGAAAAAAAGTAGGTTTTTTCTTTTGCGCGGTTGACAAACATATAAAGGTATAGTATAATAATAGTATAAAAACTTGGAGGTATTTTTATGGCTAAATGGTTTTATCAACAAGGACTTTTGGTGCAATTACTTCTTTTGATCATTCCCGGTGTGAACTGGATTGTGGAAATCGGCGTACGTTTTTCGGCGTATTTCCGCAGAAAGAGCTTACTTACGCTCGTGTTTGCGATCATCACGATCCCCGCAGGTATGATTTTCGGATGGATTGACATTATTTGCTTGTTGCTCACAGGACATCTTTTGTTCGCAAAAGCATAAAATTGCATATGATAAAACGCTCACCGTTTGGTGAGCGTTTTTCTTTTGGTTTTTTTACGCTACGGGGTAGACACTTGCCTTTTTCTTGTCTTTCCCCATTCTCTCATAACGAACCACACCGTCAACGAGCGCGAAAAGCGTGTCGTCCTTACCGATGCCTACGTTCGTACCGGGATGAATCTTCGTACCTCTTTGGCGAACGAGAATGTTGCCTGCGAGAACTTTTTGACCGTCGCTACGCTTCGTACCAAGACGTTTCGCCTCGCTGTCACGACCGTTGTGCGAAGAACCCGTACCTTTCTTATGAGCGAATAAACTGATAAAAATCATTTTTATTTCTCCTTAATTCATTTTCTTATGCTTTCACACGAAAGCGGGTGCAGTTAGAGTTCGATTTTTTCAACTTTTACTGCGGTGAAGGGTTGTCTGTGACCCTGCTTCTTACGCTCGTTCTTCTTGGCTTTATACTTGAAGACGATAATCTTCTTTGCCTTGTCTTGCTTAACGACCGTTGCGGTAACCTTTGCCGACGCAACTTCCGCGCCCGCTTTGATACCGTTTTCGTCGGAAATCATCAATACTTTGAAAGATACTGCGTCGCCTTCGTTTGCCGCGAGTTTCTCCACGCGTACTACGTCGCCTTCCGCCACTTTGTATTGCTTATTTCCGTTATCGATAATAGCGTACATAAAGTTTTACCTCCTCTTTCCAGTCTCGAAGAATGCCAAGGCGTGCTTTTTCAAGCAACTTAAAATCAGCCCGTTTCTATCGGCTCGCGTATTACTATACCACTTTTTACTGCTCCCGTCAAGCATTTTTGACGAATTTTTAGTATTTTTTATAAAAAACGCGTAATTTTTACGCCCTTTGCGCAAGCTATGAAAAAGGAGAGTTATTATGGAAAAAGATAAATGCAAACAAACCGAAGAAGCCTTGGCGGAAATTTACCGCAACGCTCAGCTTGCCATTGAGTCTATCGTCGATATTATGCCACAGGTAGACGACTCGCAAACCAAAGCGGAGCTGGAAGCCCAACACGAAGAATACGAACGTTTTTCCGCAAAAGCGGCTATGCTTGCGCGCGATAAGAATATCGAAATCAAAGAACCCAACGCGTTTAAAAAAGTAATGATGTGGGGCTCGATTAAAATGAATACGCTCACCAACAATTCCCGCTCGCATAT
>JAZOPU010000078.1:0-3801 GCA_045655705.1 Candidatus Scatosoma sp. | reverse complement strand
GACGGGCGCAAAAAATTTATACGTTGCGGAAAAAACGACCTTGCAACAACTGGGTACGTTCGGCTCGTTCACCGATTTAGCGGCGACGATGGAATATTATTTCTACGCCTACGCGGTGATGCAAATTTTGCTTGCATTCTTTATGCACTGTTCCGTATCGCACGTGCACGCTTTCCGCGCTTGATTGAAATGCACCACGTGATACGCGAGAACGGAACGAAAAAAGACGTTTGCGTTTGCATTGCAGCGCTCAAACTGTGCGACAAGATTGACGTGGAAATTTGCAGTATTCTAACCAATGCCACGTCTTCTATTGCGTCGGGTGTGAAACCAAAACTGTTCACAATAAATTTTTCTATAACAAACCCGCCTTGCTTTTCAGCAGGGCGGTTTTGTTTGGGCGTATATTATTGTATATTAAGATATTTTATGGCGTTGTTATAACAAATGTCTTCCACGACTTTACCAACGAATTTCTCGTTTTGCGTCATTTCTCCTTTTTCCATCATCGTGCCAAAATAGTTGCACAAAATTCTTCTAAAATAATGATGTCGGGGATAGGACAGGAGTGAACGGCTATCGGTGAGCATACCCACGAACGCGCCAATGTGCCCTGTTGCGGTCAAGTCTTCCAAGTGTTTTTCCATCCCCACTTTATTATCCAAGAACCACCAAGCAGGACCGTATTGCATTTTGCCCTTTGCTTCGTCGCTTTGGAAACAACCGATAAGCGTCATAATTTCCGCGTTCATTTTCGGGTTTAAGTTAAACACGATCGTTTTAGGCAGGGCGTTTTCCATATTCAGTTTATCAAACAAACGGGACATATATTTAATGGAATTATCTTCCGCGATACTGTCAAAGCCCGTATCCAAACCAAGCCTTGCAAGCATTTGCGAGTTGTTGTTACGCATTGCGCCAACGTGCAATTCCGTTGCGATATTGTGTTTTGCATACAGTTTGAAAAGGAAATACGTGAGATAACCTTTAAATACTTCGCTTTCCGCTTCGCTAACGTTTTCACCTGTTCTACGCTTTTTGAACACTTTATCCGCTTGCTTTTTATCCGAAACGGGATATACGCATTGCAGTGCAACGTCCGCCGCGGTCGTGCCAACGGCGATAAACGCTTGCAATCTTTCTTCGATTTTTGCTTCCAACTCGTTCAAAGACGCCACCTGTCCAAGCTTGTCTACGAATTCGTTATATTTCTCCGCTTCGATATTCATAATCTTATCCGCACGGAAAGCGGGAATAACTTTAAATTTATAACCCTTTTTCGCTATCGCGGGGAAGGTGGAAAGATCGTCAAAAATCTCGTTGGTCGTGAACAAATGCGTTACGTTGGATTGTTCGATAAGCTTTTGCGGAGTAATTTTATTGAGCGCGATATAATCGTTACACCAATTCCAAATAAGTTCCGCATTCTCTTCGTTGATTTCAATCTCGCAGTTGAAGAACTCTTTGAGCTCTACTTGCGACCAGTGATAAAGCGGGTTGCCAAACGCCGTGCCAAGCACCTTGCAATATGCCTTGAATTTTTCTTTATTCGTCGTGCTTGCACCCGTGATGTATTCTTCGTTCACGCCAAAGTTACGCATCAAACGCCACTTATAGTGATCGCCCGCAAGCCAAATTTCAAATACGTCGTTGAAAGGCTTGTTTTCTAAAATTTGCTTTTCGGGTAAGTGGCAGTGGTAATCGAAAATCGGCATATTTTTTGCATAGCCGAAATATAAATTTTCTGCCGTTTGATTGGTTAATAAGAAATTGTCTTTGATATAAGTCATAAAAAACCTCCTACATTTTCAAAATAATCGGTCAACGGAAAAACGTAAAAAAATCAAATTAGAGGAACTCACTACGAACAACCGTTTTCCCGTCAACCGCTTTAAAGCATACCCAAAGGTATACGCTTTAACAAAATTATAAGGTTACACCCGTTTTATAGAACGCGATTTCTCTCACGTCCTCGCTCTTGCATTTATACTCGCCGTTCACCGTTTTCACGATCAAATCGAACAAGCCTTTATCGTCCATATCATAGGCGTTGAAGTCAATCCAGTTGCTCTTATGATTAGCAAGACGCGTATTAGACGATATTTTCATTGTCGGCACGAACGTACTAAACGGCGTACCCCTGCCTGTTGTGAAAAGTACGATTTGACAACCGCTTGCCGCAAGCGCCGTCGCTGCGATCAAGTCGTTACCCGGCGCATTCAGTGCCGAAACGCCCTTTTCTTTGACAATCTCGCCATAAGCAAGTACGTCTACAATCTCGCTCGTACCCGCTTTTTCGATACAGCCAAGCGATTTTTCTTCCAGCGTCGTGATCCCGCCCTTTTTGTTCCCGGGACTGGGGTTTTCATATACGGGGAAACCCTGTTTGGTATAGTACGCTTTGAAATCTTCGATCATTTTCTTGTATTTCTCGAAAATTTCTTGCGTTTTACACTTATTCATAAGCAGTTGTTCCGCACCGAACATTTCAGGTACTTCCGTCAAAATCGCGCTACCGCCAAGCGATACCGTTTTATCGGAAATTTTACCCACGAGCGGGTTTGCCGTCAAGCCCGAATAGCCGTCGCTGCCGCCGCATTTAAGCCCGATACAAAGCTCGGAGAAATCCACTTCTTCGCGTTCAAGCTTTGCCGCTTTTTCTGCGAATTTTTCCAAAATCGCCATACCGTAGCTATGCTCGTCTTCCACGTCTTGACAATTAAAATATTCGATATTGTCGCGGTTATACGGCGCAAGGTATTCTTTGATACCGTCCATACCGTTATTTTCGCAACCCAAGCCCACGAACAGCACGAAGCTTGCGTTGGGATTGAGCGCAACCGCGCAAAGCAATTTTTTAATATTGTCGTTATCTTCGCCAAGCTGAGAACAACCAAACTGATGCGTAAGCGCGAAAATTCCGTCGATACTGCCCTTTACGAATTTTTGCGCCTCGTTTGCCATACGGATACAAGCGTTATTCACGCAACCAACCGTGGGGATAATATAAATCTCGTTTCTAATCCCCGCTCTGCCTTGCTTTCGCTTAAAGCCTTGGAAGGTGGCTTTACCCTTTTCAAACGTTTCAGCTTGGAAATCGTAGGTATACGCCACGCTTTCGTCAAGATGCGATTTGACGTTATGCGTATGTACCCATTCGCCCGCCTTGATATCTGCTGTCGCCTTACCGATAATTTCGCCGTATTTAATCACGTATTCGCCCGCCTTAATATCACGGAGCGCGTACTTATGTCCTGCGGGAATTTCGTTCGTGCCGTCCAGGCACACCCCTACGCTATCTTTTTCGTTAATAATTACGTTTTTCATAATTTAAGCCTCTTTAAGTTCAACGTCAAATGCCAAGCCTGAACGTTGTTATGCTCTCCGTTAGATTAAGCAAATTCCTTTTTTAATCTTTCCTACGTTGGAAATGACCGCGTCGTAGAAGCCTTTATACTGCGTGAGATCTTCACCCCAAACGTTGCAATCCGCCATGAACGCACCTACGGATTTTTTCGCCGCGAAATATTCAAGGTAGGGAAGATCGTCTTTCATTTCAAGCGTGCGGTTTCCAAGTTTCACTACGTACTGCCCGTCTTGTTTTTCAATACTCGAATACAACGCCATAAGATAGGAGAAACCTACCGTAAGGTTGGGCGCAAGCTTGCCGTTTGCTTCATAGTACTCTTTAAAGCTAGGCAATACTCTGGCGCGCCATTTAGAAATGGAGTTAAGCGCAATGCTAATGAGTTGGTGGTTTAAATACGGGTTCAAGAAACGGCTCTTAATGCTTTCCGCAAA
>JAZOPU010000077.1:0-5544 GCA_045655705.1 Candidatus Scatosoma sp. | reverse complement strand
AGTTTTTTCGCTTCGCGAAAAAGTTATTGCAAATATTATATAGTTGCCTTGCAAGTATTGATAGACTTAACCAACATTCTTCTAATAATACCACTATCTAACAATAACTTATTTTCATCGGTTTTGCCGATTGCATCTACTGCCCCTAGCAAATCAATCCAATATTCACTTTCAAAGCATTCTTTTAATGCGATTTGTAATTTGTTAACAAAATCTGCTTTACTTGCCTCATAATTTGCTTCGCATATATTTGCACCAATAGACGTTGCGCTTCTAATTAATTGTTTGACCAAAACTTCTCGACCTCTTCTTTGATCAATGCTATCACATACTGTAATTGTGCAAAGCGCAAATTCCCTTGCCTTTATCCTTAAATTTGATTTTTCCATTCCCGTTTTAATCTTTCCGCAACTTGCCCTGTAAGGGCAAACTTCACCGCGACGACAGTCGCCACTTCACTTTTGCCCAACAGGCAAAAAACTTCACTTTTGAACAACGTTCAAAAACTTCACTCCCCCTATATCGCCACCGGGATTTTCTTGTCCAGCGTTTCATGCTCGTAGTCTACGAGCTGAAAACTGTCCACGGTGAAATCGTAGAAATTGGTAATGGATTTATCCACGATAAGCTTGGGTGCGCTATGGCGGGGTTTTTGTAAAACTTCTTCTACGAGCGGAATATGCCGATCGTAGATATGCGCGTCGGCAATCACGTGCACGAGCTCGCCCGCTTTAAGCCCCGACACCTGCGCGAGCATAATAAGGAGTACCGCGTATTGCACCACGTTCCAGTTATTCGCCGTGAGCATATCGTTGGAGCGTTGGTTTAAAATGCCGTTGAGTGTATCCCCCGTAACGTTGAAGGTCATCGAATACGCGCAAGGATACAAATTCATTTCGTGCAGGTCGGCAAAATTATAGATGTTCGTCATAATACGACGGCTCGCGGGGTTGTGTTTTAAATCGTAGAGCACCCTGTCCACTTGGTCGAACTCGCCCTCTTTATATTTGTGTTTCACACCGAGCTGATACCCATAGGCTTTGCCGATACTCCCCGTTTCGTCCGCCCAGCTATCCCAAATATGCGAGTGAAGATCGTGGATATTATTGCTCTTTTTTTGCCAAATCCACAAAAGCTCGTCCACACACGATTTAAACGCGGTACGACGCAAGGTGAGAATGGGAAATTCTTCTTGCAAATTATATCTATTGACAATCCCGAATTTTTTCACGGTATGCGCGGGCGTGCCGTCTTCCCACTTAGGGCGCACGTTCAAATGCGTATCCCAGCTCCCGTTTTCAATGATGTCGCGCATATTTTGCGCAAAAATTTCGTCCGCTCTGCTCATAAAACTACCGCCTTATATTCATTATCCAGGTCAATTATACCATAAAGCGTGATTTTCGTCAAGGTTTGCAAAAGTTTTTTTAGATTATTTTTCCAAAAAGTTGACAAACGGCAAAAAAACGGGTATTATATATAAGGATAAAAAAATTATACAAGGAGAAAACTCTACTATGAACAAAAAAACCGTAAAAGACGTTGACGTAAAAGGCAAAAAAGTCCTTGTTAGATGCGATTTCAACGTACCTATGCAAGACGGCGTGATTACGGACGAAAACCGTATTATCGGCGCACTCCCCACCATTAAGTATTTAATGGAACAAGGCGCGAAAGTCGTGCTTTGCTCGCACATGGGCAAACCCCACAACGTATTCGACGAAAAGCTTGAACTGAACAAAAAAGAAAAAGCCAAGGTTGCTGCGCTCCCTGAAAGCGAACAAGCTTCGGCAACGGCTGAAATGCTTGAAAAAGCGAAAAAAGACGTGAAAAAACTTACGCTTGCGCCCGTAGCGGCGAGATTGAACGAGCTTTTAGACGGCAAAGTTACCTTCGCTACCGACGTTATCGGCAACGATGCGAAAGCAAAAGTTGCCGCTTGCAAAGCAGGCGAATGCGTATTGCTGGAAAACCTTCGTTTCCACAAAGGCGAAGAAAAGAAATTCCCCGAATTTATGCAAGCGCTCGCAAGCTATGCGGAAGTTTACGTGAACGACGCGTTCGGTACGGCGCACCGCTCCCACGCTTCCACGGCAGGTATCGTGGAAGAAGGGCTTGTGAAAACGGCGGCTTGCGGTTTCCTTATCGAAAAAGAACTTTCCGTTATGGCAGACACGCTTGAAAATCCCAACCGTCCGTTCGTAGCAATTCTCGGCGGAGCTAAGGTTGCGGACAAGCTCAACGTTATTTCCAACCTGCTCGAAAAATGCAACACGCTCGTTATCGGCGGCGGTATGGCATATACGTTCATCAAAGCTATGGGCGGCAAAATCGGTAACTCGCTCGTAGACGACGAAAAAATCGATTACTGCAAAGAAATGCTCAAAAAAGCGGAAACGCTCGGCAAAAAGCTCGTACTCCCCGTAGACACGGTGGCGGCGAAAGCGTTCCCCAGTCCCATCGACGCACCTATCGAAACGGCGGTGTTTGCTTCTAATGAAATCCCCGACGATATGATGGGCTTGGATATCGGTCCGAAAACGAAAGAAATTTTCGCGGAAGTGGTTGCTAAGGCGAAATCGGTTATTTGGAACGGTCCTATGGGCGTGTTTGAGAACCCCATTTTGGCAGAAGGCACGAAAGCAGTTGCACAGGCACTCGCAAATGCATACGGCAACGCAACGACGATTATCGGCGGCGGCGACAGCGCGGCGGCGGTACAAGTGCTCGGCTTTGCGGATAAGATGACGCACATCTCCACGGGTGGCGGTGCTTCCCTTGAACTTTTTGAAGGCAAGGTGCTCCCTGGTATTGCGTGTTTGAACGATAAATAAACTAACAGTAAAGTAAAATAAAATAAAATAATTAAAATGCAGAAATGCGAGAAAGACAAGAAAAGTGCGGTTTCCTGCAGGGAATTTACTCGGCGTAAATGACCAAGGGAAAACGTAAGCTTGACGCAGTATTTCGACGCATATATGCATTTTTAGGAGTATTTAAGTATGAGAAAACCTATTATAGCAGGTAACTGGAAAATGAACAACACGGCAAGTGAAGGCGTTGCGCTCGTAAAAGCAATCGCTCCGCTTGTAGAAAAGGCAAATTGCGACGTCGTGGTATGCGTACCCGCAATCGATATCCCCGCGGTTAGCGAAGCGCTCAAAGGCACGAACATCAAGCTTGGTGCAGAAAACGTGCACTTCGCGGAAAAAGGCGCGTATACGGGCGAGATTTCCGCGGCAATGCTTTTGGAATACGGCGTGGAATACGTCATTATCGGACACAGCGAACGCCGTCAATATTTTGCGGAAACGGACGAAACGGTGAACAAGCGCACGCTCACCGCTTTGAATGCAGGGCTCACCCCTATCGTTTGTATCGGCGAATCTTTGGAAGAGCGAGAAACGGGCAAGACGGAAGAAGTGCTTGCTACGCAAATCAAAGCAGGCTTGAAAGATATCGAAGATATCACGAAAATCGTTATCGCTTACGAACCCGTTTGGGCAATCGGCACGGGCAAAACCGCAACCGCTGCACAAGCAAATGAAACGATTGCGTTTATCCGTAAAACGATCGGCGAAACGTTCTGTCCTAAATGCGCGGAAAAAGTACGCATTCAATACGGTGGCAGTATGAACGCAGGCAACTGCAAAGAGCTTATGGCAATGGAAGAGATCGACGGCGGACTTATCGGCGGTGCTTCTCTCAAAGCCCCCGATTTTGCGGCTATCGTGAATTTCGATAAATAAGTAGTATAAGCACAGGGGAAAGGTATGTTCAACGCATACCTGCCCCTGTCCTTTTGTATTTTTTAGGAGAGTATTATGAAAAAACCTTATGCTTTAATCATTATGGACGGCTATGGAATTAACCCCGACTGCAAGGGCAACGCCATTTGCGCGGACGGCAGTAAATACGTGAACGAGCTCAAAGCAAAATACCCTTCCGCCCAGCTTGGCGCGAGCGGTATGTCGGTGGGACTTCCCGACGGACAAATGGGCAACAGCGAAGTAGGACACTTGAATATCGGCGCGGGGCGTATCGTGTATCAAGACCTTACCAAAATCACGAAAGATATCCTAGGTGGCGAATTTTTTAAAAACGAACAGCTTTTAAAAGCCATGCATGCAGCGAAAGACGCGGGCAAAAAATTGCATCTTTTCGGGCTTGTATCAACGGGCGGTGTGCATAGCCATACCGATCACTTATACGCGCTCGTAGAAATGGCGAAACGCGAAGGTCTTGACAACGTGTATATCCACGCGTTCACGGACGGGCGTGACGTTGCCCCCACTTCCGGCGCAGACTTTTTGAAAGCGTTACAAGACAAATTAGACGAACTCCAATTCGGCGCAATCGCGTCCGTTGCGGGTAGATACTACGCAATGGATAGAGATAACAACTGGGATAGAGAAGAAAAGGCGTATGATATGCTGACAATCGGCACGGGCGTACAGTTTGAAGGCAGTGCCCAAGGCGCAGCGCAAAATTCGTATGCGCAAGGCGTAACGGACGAATTTATCCTGCCCACCAATCTCACCAAAAACGGCAAACCCGTCGCTTTAATCGAAAAGGGCGATAGTATTATTTGCTTTAACTTCCGCCCCGACAGAGCGCGCCAAATTTCGAGAATGTTCTCGCAAAAGAACTTCCCCTACACCGACGCAAAAACGGGCGCAACGCTTGGTTTTGAAAGAAAAACGGGCTTCCTTGCCCCCACGTTCGTGGGCTTTGCGGTATATGATTCGTCCTTTGAAAACATAGGCGTGGCATTCCCGCCCGACGAAATCACCAACACCCTGCCCCAATATATCGCCTCCTTGGGTAAAAAACAACTCCACATTGCGGAAACGGAAAAATACGCACACGTAACCTTCTTCTTCAATGCAAAATTAGAAGCACCCGTGGAAGGCGAAACGCGTATCGTAATCCCTTCCCCGAAAGTGGCGACGTATGATTTACAGCCTGAAATGAGCGCATATCCCGTAACGGAAAAAGTGCTTGAAGAGCTTGACAAAGGCGAATACGACGTGATCATTCTCAACTTTGCCAACTGCGACATGGTTGGACACACGGGCGTTATGGAAGCGGCGGTGAAAGCGGTGCACACGGTGGACGAGTGCGTGAAAAAGGTAACGGACAAAATCTTGGCAATGGGCGGTAGCGCAATCGTAACCGCGGACCACGGCAACGCCGATCAAATGATCGCCGACGATGGTGAAACGGCGTTCACGCAACACACGACGTTCCCCGTTCCCGTTATTCTCGTTTCCGAAGAATATAAGAACGTAACACTCCGCGAAAACGGCGTTCTTGCCGATCTTGCCCCCACGCTTTTGGATATTATGGGCGTAGCGCAACCCAAAGAAATGACGGGTAAAAGCTTGATTAAATAAAAAATTGTGTAAATGTCAAGAGTAAATTGCACAAAATCGAAAAAAAATTTATAAATTTTTTAAAATCTTTGAAATTTCCGCGTTAAATAGCTCATTTGCCGTTGCAAAGTTCAAAACTTGACGCGGATATTCATTTATCCAATCTTCA
>JAZOPU010000076.1:0-6265 GCA_045655705.1 Candidatus Scatosoma sp. | reverse complement strand
CTTGCGCTTGGGAGGATATATGAAAAAATCACTCAAAAGGATTTTATGCGGTGCGCTTTCGCTTACGCTCGTTTCCACGCTCGTAGTGGAACACGCGCTTAGAAACAGTGCGGCGCAAAACCTTGCAAACGCGGTGGCGTTTACCGACGTTACGGGCGAGTTTGACACGAACGAAATTCGTGAGCAATATTTTAACGATACCGTGCAAAAGGTACAAACGCCCAAGTATGAAACGCGTAGTGTTATCGTCAGTCTGACGGGTGATACTATGATAGACGCGGCGAAAAAGCAAGGTTTGACGGTTTCTGACTACGCACAAACGGCGTTTGGGCAGGAAACGGCGAAAGCAATCAAAGAAAAACAGGATGCGCTTTTAAAAACGTTAAAAGATAAAGGTATTCCCTACACGCTGGAAAAACGGTATACGAACGTTTTAAGCGGTGTTTGTATTCAAATGAACACCGAATACGTTTCCAAGGTCAAGAAATTATCTGGCGTGGATAGCGTGGTTATCACCACGTCCTATTCCGAGCCTCAAACCGTGCAAACGCAAGGCGCAGGCGGTGCGGGCGTGGAAAACAACACCAAAGTATACGGCACGGGTATTTACGATACTCTTGATTATACGTATATCGACGACGAAAACGGCAACAATCCCGTTGGTGCAAGCGATCTTGGCGAAGGTATGATCGTTGCGATTTTGGATACGGGGCTTGACTACACGCACCCTGCGTTCCAAAACGAAATCAACGCGAGCAGAGCGGGCTGGCAAAAGAGCGGTAGCGTAAAAGAATACGTGGAAGATTTGCTCAAAGACAATGATCTAGTATCCGAAAGCCGTTCGGGAAACTTGGACGTCAACGACGTGTATATTAGCGATAAAATCCCGTTCGCCTACGACTATGCGGATAACGATGCGGACGTATACCCGTCCTATTCCAACCACGGCACGCACGTGGCGGGTATTATCGGCGGTTACAACGCAAGCGGTTACACGGACAAAGACGGTAATGAAATTTCGACGGCGTTCCGTGGCGTAGTGCCCGAAGCACAGCTTGTTATTTGTAAAACGTTCACCGACGATCTCGACGATCCTGAGCTTGGCGGTGCGGAAGCGGAAGATATCATAGCCGCGCTCGACGATTGCGTAAAGCTGGGCGTGGACGTTATCAATATGTCCTTGGGAAGCTCAGGCGGTTTCTCTACCACCAACGACGGCGACAGCGAAGGCGAGATGTTAAATGAAGTATACGACGCGATCAAAACGGCGGGCATTAGCCTTGTTTGCGCGGCGAGCAACGATTATAGCGCGGGCTATGGCGGGGAATTTGGTACGAACCTTATTTCCAACCCCGACTCGGGTACGGTAGGCTCGCCGTCCACCTTTGCGGCGGCACTTTCCGTGGCAAGTATCAGCGGTCAAAAATCCCCGTATATGTCGGCGGATAAAGACGGCGACGGCGAAGCGGACGTGGCGGCGTTCTATGAAGAATCCCGCGACGAAAACGGCAAGGCATACGATTTTGCGGAAAGACTTGGCGTTACAAACGCGCAAAGTAAGTCCTTTAAATACGTGGTCGTTCCCGGCACGGGCGGTGCGGGCGATTACACTTCCGCAACCAAAAAAGCAATCAAGAATAACCCTGGGTGTTTGGTGCTTGTAAAACGTGGCGACGAAACGTTCCAAGAAAAAGTGGAAGTGGCAATGTCGCTAATAAAACAAGGCCATGATATTGCGGGTATTATCATCTACAATAACGTGGCGGGCATTATCCGTATGAACCTTGGCGAAGTGGAAGATCCCATTCCCGCAGTGTCCATTGATATGGATTCGGGCTTGGGGCTTATCGAAGCAACGGATAAAAAGGGTATCAACGGCGTGGGTACGCTCACAATCAACGAAAACCAAAAAGCAGGTCCGTTTATGAGCGATTTCTCCTCTTGGGGACCTACGCACGATTTGAAGATTAAACCCGAAATCACGGCGCACGGCGGAGAAATTACGTCCACCGTTCCCGGCGGTTACGGCGAACAAAGCGGTACGTCCATGGCGTCGCCGAACATGGCGGGCGTTATGGCGATCATTCGCAGTTATATTGAGAAAAATCAAGCAAAGTTTAGCGTGCACGACAGCGTGCAAGTAAATAGGCTTGCTAACCAACTGATTATGAGTACGGCAACGCTCGTCAAAGACCAAGGGGATAGATACTATTCTCCGAGAAAACAGGGCGCAGGGCTTGGCAGTTTGGATAACGTTGTTTCGACAAACGCGTATTTGACGGTGGATAACGCGGAAAGCGACTACCGCCCGAAGATCGAGCTTGGCGACGATAAAGACAAAGACGGCGTTTACGAAATGAAATTCAAGGTTGTCAACGCGGGTTCGGAGAACCTTACGTTCACGCCCAACTTGATTTGCTTTACGGAAACGATTGCCAAAGACGGTTTGGCGGTTGCTGAACAAGCATACATGCTTGATCCCACCTGTACTTGGTCGGTGAACGGCGATATCACCGTTGGTGCAAGATCCGAGATAGAAATCACGGCAAAGGTGGTGCTTTCGACAAAGGATAAAGAATATCTTGCAAAATTTGAAAACGGTATGTACGTGGAAGGATTTTTGCAACTTAATTCCAAAACGGAAGGACAATGCGATTTAAGCGCGCCTTATCTTGCGTTCTACGGCGATTGGAACAAAGCGCCTATGCTCGACTACACGGCGTATGAAATCGCGGAATCCGAGCAAAAGGACTTGGAAGAAAACCAAAAGAAAGCGCGCGTGTTCGGTACGCAACCGTTCACGAGCTACTATAATGAAAAATACGTATTGCCTATGGGCGGTTACGTATATCTCGTTGCGGACGGCGACGATCCCGTATATGCAAAAGAAGAGTATGCTTCGGTGTCGCGCTATAACGTCTATAACGGCGACGACGCGACGGATAACTATCTCACGTCCACGCAAATCAAAGCGGTATACGCAGGGCTTTTGCGTAACGCGCGCGTTGTCAAATATAAAATGTACGACGTGAACACAGGCGAAGTGATTATCTCCGATGGCGAAATTAAGCGTGTATCCAAAGCGTATTCGGGCGGCGGTCAGGCAAGACCTGCTAACGTCGAATTAGAGCTTTCGCCCGAAGAAAAGGGTCTTATGAGCGGTGGGCAATACCGTATGGAATTTGAATTCTTTATGGATACGCCTGCTAGCGGTGAAACTGCGCCCAAGGAAAATACCTACGCGTTCACGTTCACGGTCGACTACGAAGCGCCCGTATTGCAGGACGTTCGTATCGAATACACCGATCAAGAAGACGAAAACGGCAAAAAGACGCAAAAAATCGAGCTTGTTGCCGACGTTTTCGATAACCATTATGCGCAAGCAGTAATGCTTTGCTATCCCAAACGCAACACCCAAGGGGAAACGGTGTTGCAACTTGCAACCGATTATCCCACGCCCGTGCGTAATCCCAATCGTAACGGCACGACTTCCGTGCGTATCGATATCACGGATATCTACGACGAATACGGCGAGCAATTGTATTTGCAAATCGACGACTACGCACTCAATAGCTGTTTGTATCAAGTGGATCTGTCCAAAGCGCAAAGAAGTATGCTTCCTGAAAATGGCGAGTTCGAGCTTGCCGAAGGCGAAGAAGAGCTTACGCTTTCCATTTATGAAACGCATAAGGTAGCGCTCGTATACGAAGGCGAAGCAAACCTTTCCAACTTTGGCTGGACTTCCGTCAACCCCACGATCGCGGGCGTGAAAAACGGCGAGATCGTCGGTTTGAAAGCGGGTAAAACGAGAATTATCGTGCACGATAGAAATCAAAATTCGCGCACGATCAACGTAACGGTAACTCAGGACGTGGCAAGTCTTACGCCCGTGCCTGCAATGAGCTTTAACGTGATTAAAACGAGCACGGAAGCTTTGGCAAAGGCTTCGGGCATGGTCGAAGTCAACGCAGGCGAAACGTTTACGCTTGCTGTTAGCCCCGACCCTTGGTATCACCCCATGAAAGGCTTGGAATTCGTTTGGGAAAGCAGTAATGCAAGCGTGGCGACGGTTGATCAAAACGGCGTGGTAAATACGCTCAAAAAAGGTACGGCGATCATCTCCGCAAAAGTCAAGAGAAACGGAAAACTCACAAGCTATGCTTGTAGCGTTACTTTGCGTATCCCCGACGAATTCGACGTAAGCAATTTCACGCTGAATAAATATCACGGTATCGGCTGGAATAAAGAATACGATATCATTCCTGGTGGCGCGAAAGAAAAAGTGCTGATTATTCCCGATGATATGAATATTATGTATATCGGCGAAGACGCGTTCAAGGACAACGACAACGTGGAATACGTGGTAATTCCTTCGTCCACGGTTGAAATTCGTGAAAGCGCGTTTGAAAACTGCACCGCGCTTAAAGGTGTGTTCTTCTCGTATATCAAACACCGTGGCGACACGCTTGACGAAAACGATACGGACGAAGACGGTAACTTGATTAAAGTAATCGACTGGTCGGATCTTTCCGTGGTCTATGAAAGGGCGTTCTATAACTGCCCGCACTTGGAGTTTGTCGATTTCACCAACACCAAAACAATCACGCTCGCAAGCGAAGTGTTTATGGACTGCGTGAAACTCAAAAACCTTATCGACCTGCCCAGCGTAGGTACGATGTATCACCGCACGTTCAAAAACTGCGTATCGTTGGAAGAAGTAGTTTTAAGTTCGGTGAATGCAGAAGACGAGTTGAGCGGATTGTTCGTGGCGGGCAATAACGTGTTTGAAAACTGCACGAAACTTGCAAACGTGGTAACGGGTAAGTATACGGCTGTGGGCAATTCTATGTTCAAGGGCTGTACGAGCCTTACGCAGTTTATCATGAAAGGCAAGCGCGTGGGCGACTACGCGTTCAGCGGTTGCGAAAAACTTGCAAGCGTAGAGTTTGTGAATGACGGTATTGCGCACGAATACGAAATCGGCGCGTATGCGTTTGAGAACTGCGGAACGGAAAACGGCACTTTTGAAGTGGACTTTAACGGCGGAAAAGTGCGCGTGATCGGCGATTATGCATTCAAAAGCTCCGCACTTTCGGAAATTGCCTTGGATATGAGCGCACTGGAAGTATTAGGCGAAAACCCGTTCAAGGGTAGTAAGCTTACACAATTTACAATCGACGGCACGCTCAAATTGGAACAATTGCAAATGAGCGGTGTGCCGTTCGAAGGAATTACGGTCAAGCTTGCGGACGATTACCAAGGTACTGCTTATAGCGAAAGCGACGGTATTATCTATGAAACTATCGACGGGGAAAAGAAAATCGTTTACGTTAATTCTAACGTAACTGCCGATATAAACGATAATTCAATCAAGGAAATCGGCGCGTATGCGTTTGCGGGTTCGAATATTAAGAAAGTAGAACTTCCCAACGTAACGAAAATCGGCGTGGGCGCGTTTGAAAACGCAAAAACGACGAGCGTAACGCTTGGCAACGTTGTGGAAATTCCCGACCGCGCGTTCTATAACTCCCTTATAACGACGTATAATTTTAACAGCGTTCAAACGATCGGCTCGTATGCGTTTGCGTATTCGGCAATAGCAAAAAACCTCGATAATAGTGACGGTCCTCTTACTTTTGAATGTATTCAAAGCGTGGGCGACGGTGCATTCGAGGGTTGCCGTGCTTTGCAAAGCATAAAAATGTCAGGCAACCAAAGTAAAACCTTTGGTAACGGCGTATTTAAAGATTGTATTTCTTTGACTGACGTCACCGTGGACAATTTAACGGGAATGGGTGATTACACGTTCTTTGGCGCAAGCAAATTACAACACGCGGATATTCAAGGAAACGATTTGACACTTGGCAATTATACGTTTGCAGGTACGCCGATTAGAGAAATCAATCTTGACGGCGTGGTGGTAATCGGAAACGGTGCATTCTACGGTTGCGAAAATTTAAGCGATATCGACCTTGACGGCGTGCAATTTATCGGCGCGTATGCGTTTGCGGGCTGTGAAAGCTTGACGAGCGTGCTTTTGGAAGACGTGAAACGTATTGGCGATTATGCGTTTGCGAGCTGTACGAATTTGTCCGTGGCGGTGCTCCCCATAGCCAAAGACGGCGAACAAGAACAACAAGTAACGATCGGCGATTACGCGTTTGCAGGCTCGGAAAGATTGATTTTTGTCAACCTTGACGGCGCGGTGGCAATAGGCGATGGTGCGTTTATGAACACGTCGCTCACGGCTGTTCGTATTGATAAT
>JAZOPU010000075.1:0-27186 GCA_045655705.1 Candidatus Scatosoma sp. | reverse complement strand
ATTTTAGGGCAACATAAGGGCATTATTCATTATACGATCGGGCAGCGAAAGGGCTTGGGAATTGCTTTGGGCAAACCTGCATTTGTTTGCCACAAGGATGCTGAAACCAATGCGGTTACACTATCCGACAACGAATCGTTGTTTTCTGATACTGTTTTTATTGAAAAGGCTAATTTTATTCCCTTCGATTCCTTGCGTACCCCGCTTCGGGTTTATGCCAAGGTTCGGTACAATATGAAAGCACAGCCCGCTGTAGTAGAGCAAATGGATGACGATTTGATTCGTTTGACATTCGATCAACCTCAGCGTGCTGTTACCCCGGGACAGGCGGCCGTTTTTTATGACGATGATTATGTTGTGGGCGGTGGCATCATTTTGTGATGCCACCAAACTTTTTTTGAAAAAGGTATTGCATTTAAGAAAAAGGTGTGGTATAATATACAGGCTGTGAATGAGATGCTGGTGTGGCTCAGTGGTAGAGCAGCTGATTCGTAATCAGCAGGTCGCCGGTTCAAGTCCGGCCAGTAGCTCCAAACAAAAAGCGGTTTGCCCTTGCAAACCTCTTTTTGTTATATAAACGCCGTACGTTCTTTGCTTGTAACGTTTTTTAAAATTGCGTACGTTTTTTCCGCGAAAACGTCCTTTTCATAACACCGTTTGGCAATCGGTGCAAGCATTTCTTCGTCGTGGGAACGAATAAGCAGGGGGAACGCGCTTTGAGAAAGTAAAGATAGTAAATCGTTTGCGTTCTTTTTTATGGCAAGCACTCGAAGATACAAGGCAGAAGACAAACTCTCCCGTATGAGTTTTTCGTCGATTGCGAGCAGGTTTTGAAGGGCAATACGGCGCAAACGCGAAGCGGTGTAGCGCGCACTGACAAGACTTTCGATGGGCGCGTTTTCTTCCGCAACCCGTTTGAGCGCGTTTTCTAAGCCCTCCGTGCAATCTGGCACGCTTTTAATTTCCGCTGTCCAGCGGGCAAGAAGTGCGTATTTTTCCAACGTTTCCAAGGAAGTTTGCGTATTGTTTGATAAATCACTTAAAACGAAATCGGGAAGATTGTTCGATACGTTTTCTCCCGATAATAATCCTTGGCGTATCGCCGAAGCGGAAGAGAAATTTTCACGCAAAGCAGTTTCTCCGTAGTTTGCGCCCACACGTTGAATCGGTAAAATTTGTATATCCGCGCCCAAAGATAAGATTGCGCGCGTGTATTCCAAGCCTAAAATATTATTCGGGGAAGAAAGCAAATCAAAAGGGATAAAGCCCGCAAACGCTTTGGCTCGTGCTTTTGCGTAGCTTTCGCCTTTGGAAACGCCCGCTTTAATTTTTTCCGAAACTTCTTTCGGTTCGTCATTTAAGTATTTTGCGCCCAGCAAAAAAGCGGTTTTTTCCGCGTATTCCGCGCCGAAACAAAGTGTTTTTACGGCGGGGATAGACGAGAGAATATGCACCGCGCCTTTGGCGAAAAGCTCGGCGTTGGAAGTGGCAAAGACGGTAGGCAATTCCAAAACTGCGTCTGCACCTGCAAGGATTGCGTGTTTTGCGCGCACGCGTTTTTCCGCGATTGCTTCTTCGCCCCGTTGCACGAAATTACCGCTCATAAGGCACAGGATAAAATCCGCGCCCGAAAGCTCTCGGGCTTTTGATAGCTGGTATAAATGCCCGTTGTGGAAGGGGTTATATTCACAAATAATTGCACAAATTTTCATTTTATGTCTTTTCATTTCCTTTACAATATAAAAAACGTGTGGTATAATATAATACAGTGGCAAATGTTTTCACCTGCTACTATTATACACGAAAATAAAAAAATAATAAAGCATTTTTAAGAGGTAATCTATGAAGAACGTTATGGAAGTGATCAAAAGTAAAGCAAAAGCTTTGGGAAAAACCATCGTACTTTGTGAAGGCGAAGATTCGCGTGTGGTAAAAGCGGCTGCGGATGCGACGAAAGAAGGCGTGGCAAAAATCGTGCTTCTTGGCGACGAGAACGCGATCAAAGCAGCGAACCCTGATATCGATTTGACGGGTGTGGAGATTGTAAATCCGCTTACCTCGGACAAATTGCCCGCATATAACGCCAAGCTTTGCGAGCTTCGCGCATCCAAAGGTATGACGCAAGAGCAAGCGGCGAAGCTTTTGCAAGACGGCACGTACTTTGGTGCAATGATGCTTAAAATGGGCGACGTAGACGGTTTGGTTTCGGGTGCTTGCCATTCGACGGCGAATACGCTCCGTCCGGGACTTCAAATCATCAAAACAGCTCCTGGCGTATCGTCTGTGTCCAGCTTTAACTTAATGATCGCGCCCGAGCGTGGCAACGAATATTGTCCCGATGGGCTCGTGGTGTTTGCCGATTGCGGTTTGAACCCCACGTATACGAGTGAAGGTCTTGCCGATTGCGCGATAGCAACGGCGAACTCCGCAAAAGCGATAGTAGGTATTGATCCGAAAGTGGCAATGCTTTCCTTCTCGACCAAGGGCAGCGCAAAACACGATAACGTAACGCTCGTGGCGGAAGCAACGAGAATTGCCAAAGAAAAAGCACCCGATTTAAAGCTCGACGGCGAATTGCAATTCGACGCGGCGATCGTACCTTCGGTTGCAGCGCTCAAAGCACCCGATTCTGACGTTGCGGGAAAAGCGAACGTATTTATTTTCCCCGACTTGCAAGCGGGAAATATCGGTTATAAAATCGCGGAACGCTTGGGCGGGTTCATGGCGGTAGGTCCTATTTGCCAAGGCTTTGCAAAACCTTTGAACGACCTTTCAAGGGGCTGTAAATCGGAAGATATCGTGGCGGCGGTGGCAATCACGGCGCTTCAAACGCAACTTTAATCCAAGGAGAAAGAAAAAATGAAAGTACTTGTTATCAACTCGGGAAGTTCTTCCCTTAAATATCAACTTATCGATATGGAAACGGAAGGCGTGATTGCCAAAGGTAACTGCGAACGTATCGGTATCGACGGATCTAAACTCACGCACAAAGCCAAAGGCAAAGAAGTGGTTGTTGAAACGGCAATGCCTGATCATAACGTGGCGGTTGCGCTTGTTTTGAAAGCGCTTACCGATAAAGACACGGGCGTGATAGCTTCGATGGAAGAGATCGACGCGGTAGGACATCGCGTGGTGGCGTCTGGCGAAGCGTTTAAAAAGCCCACGCTCGTAACGGAAGAAACGATGAGAGTTATGGAAGAGATCAAGGATCTCGCGCCTTTACATAATCCCGCAGCAATCGTCGGCGTGAACGCGTGCCGTGCGGCAATGCCCAAAACGCCTATGGGGCTTGTGTTCGACACAGGTTTCCATTTCACGATGCCTGATTACGCGTATATGTACGCGATCGATTATAACCACTACGATAAATACAAAATCCGTCGCTACGGCGCACATGGTACGAGCCATAAATTCGTATCGCAAGAAGCGGCGAAATATCTTGGCAAAAAGCCGGAAGAGCTGAAAATCGTAACCTGCCACCTTGGCAACGGTTCGTCGATTACGGCAGTAGACGGCGGAAAATGCGTGGATACGTCTATGGGCTTTACCCCTTTGGCGGGTGTGCCTATGGGTACGCGTAGCGGGGATATCGACTATGCTGCGGCGGAGTATTTGGCGAAGAAAGAAGGTATGGACGTATCTCAAATGCTTACCTATCTCAACAAAAAGTGCGGTATGGCAGGCGTTTCGGGTGTTTCGAGCGATTTTAGAGATTTGACGGCTGCGGCGGATAACGGCGACAAGCGTTGTCAGCTCGCGCTTGATATGTTCTCGTATGCGTGCAAAAAGTACGTGGGTGCATACGCGGCGGCAATGAACGGCGTAGATTGTATCGTATTCACGGCGGGCGTTGGCGAAAACACGGCTTGCGTGCGCGCGGCGATTTGTGAGAATATGCAATATCTTGGGCTGGAACTCGACGCGGAAAAGAACGCGGAGAAGAACAACGGCGCGATCCGCGATATCACGGGCAAGAACTCCAAAGTCAAGGTTCTTATCATTCCCACCAACGAAGAATTGGTGATTGCGAGAGAAACGGTAGAATTATTATAAAAAATCAAAAAAATCCGCGAAAAATGAGTTGACAAAAGCGCGGAAATATACTATACTTGATAAGGCTTATGGCTAAAATTGACATTAGAAAGCTGAATGCGCAAAAAAAATATGCGGGAAGTATGGAATTCGACTTTGACGCACCCGCGTCGCTGATTGAAATTCCCTTCACAAAATTTTCCGCACCCGTCAAAGTTCGGTTTGACTACGATCTATACGAAGACGACGCGTTTGAAATCCGTGGCACGGTTTCGTATTGCATAGAAGGGCAATGCTCCCGCTGTTTAAAAGAAGCAAAGCAAAGCGTAACGGGCGAGCTTGTCGCCTTGTTTGAAGAGCGGAAAGACCCCGAAGACTATGGCTATCAAAACGGCGTGGTAGATTTGACGAGAGCGTTGGAAGACGCGATTATGGCAAGTATGCCCTTTTCGCTTTCCTGCGGTGAAAATTGCACGGGGCTTGACGGTTTTACCGATAAATAAGCAATAAAAACGAAAAGAAAATTTTAAGAGGTGTTATCATGGCAGTACCCAAGAGTAAACAATCGAAGAGCAGAACGAACAAAAGATTTGCAAACTACAAGGCAACGGCGGCAACGCTCGTAGAATGCCCGCATTGCCACGAACTCAAAGAATCGCACAAAGTATGCAAGAGCTGCGGTTTCTATGACGGTAAAGAAGTAGTAGCGCAAAAAGTAGAAGCTAACAACTAATTATCTTGTTCTATGCCGAAATCAGGCGGGTGGATTTTACACCCGTCTTTTTGCGTTTACGAGCATTTGCAGTAAATTAAACTTGACAAAAGCACGGAAAAATGTTATACTTTTATCGAGGTAGAAAAATGAAAGAAAAGTATACGGTTACGGGAATGTCGTGTGCCGCGTGTAGCGCGGGGATCGAGCGCACCGTAAAAAAACTTAACGGCGTGGAAGCCGTGCAGGTATCGCTCATGGGCGAGAGTATGCAGGTAGAATACGACCAAACGAAAATCACGAAAGAGCAGATTTTATCCGCCGTTACGGGGCTTGGGTACGGCGTGAAAGACTATGACGATAACGCCTTGAAAGCACGCGCGCCACAGCCTGACAAACTGAAAAAACGCTTTTTATATTCGCTTGTATTTTTATTACCGCTTATGTATTTTTCTATGGGCGGAATGATTGGACTTCCCCAGCTGAGCGAAAAAATTTCCGTCACTTTGCAAATGCTTTTATCGCTTGCGGTGATCGTCGTCAATTTCAAGTTCTTTTCAAGCGGTGCAAAAGCACTTTTAAAAAAATCCGCGAATATGGACACGCTTGTGTCGCTCGGCTCGGGTATTTCCTTTATATACAGTTTGGTGTTGACGGTTATGCTATACGCGAATAAAACCACGCACGCGCACATGTACTACGAGTCGGCGGCGATGATCTTAGCGCTCGTAACGCTTGGAAAATGGTTAGAAGAAAAGTCCAAACGCAAAACGGGTGACGAGATTGAAAAACTCATAAAACTTATGCCCGCCACCGTAACGGTGGAGCAAAACGGCGTGCAGACGAAGATAAACTTTGCCGATTTACGAAAGGGCGACGTGCTCGTTATAAAGCAAGGCGAATACGTGCCCGTTGATGGAAAAATTATCGAAGGTCAAGGCTACGTCGATCGCGCGGCAATCACGGGTGAAAGTATGCCCGTGGAAGTGCAAGAAGGGGATGCCGTTACAGGCGCGGATATTTTAAAGAGCGGTTTTGTCAAAGTATTAGCCGAGAAGGTTGGGGCGGAAACAACCCTTTCGCAAATCGTGAAAATGGTGAAAGACGCAGGCGCAAGCAAAGCCCCCATTCAAAAGCTTGCCGATAAAATTGCAGGCGTGTTCGTGCCCGTCGTGTCGCTCATAGCCGTGATTACTTTTGCGGTATGGGTATTGATAACCCGAGATATCGCGCGTGCGGCGAATTATGGTATTAGCGTACTCGTTATTTCCTGTCCTTGCTCGCTGGGCTTGGCAACGCCCGTGGCGGTCATGGCGGCAACGGGGCGGGGTATGGCGCTCGGGGTTTTGTATAAAGACGCCGAAACGCTGCAAAAAGCCAAGGATATCAACTGTGTGCTACTCGATAAAACGGCAACGCTTACCATCGGGCAACCCAAAGTCACTGATTTTGTATGTTTACAAGGTGAAAAAGAGCAAGCACTTTGCAAAGCGGCGGCGATAGAAAGTATGTCCAATCACCCGATTGCGGAATGTGTGCGTGCGTATGCACTTGCGCAACTACACGGAGAAGAATTACAGGTAGAAAACTACGCCTACGAAACGGGTAAGGGCGCAAGCGCGACGATAGATAACAAAAAATATTTCCTTGGCAATCGGAAATTGCTTGGTAAAGCGTGTGAAAAGGACGCTTACGTGCGGGAAAAAGAATACGCTCGGCAGGGAAAAACAGCGGTATTCTTGGGCGACGGCGAAAAGATTATTGCGGTGTTCGCGCTCGCGGATACGCTCAAAGAACAAAGCGCGGAAGCGGTGGCAAGCCTGAAAAAACGCGGTGTGCGCGTGGCAATGCTCACGGGTGATAACGAAAACGTAGCCAAAGCGATTGCTCGGCAGGCAGGCATCAAGGAATATTTCGCGGAAGCTTTGCCCAAGGATAAAGCGGAAGCGGTGGAGCGTGTGCGTGCGGTCGGCGGGTGCGTTGCGATGGTCGGGGACGGCATTAACGACAGTCCCGCGTTAAAAGCAGCGGACGTGGGGATTGCAATGGGCAACGGCACGGACGTAGCGATTGATAGCGCGGACGTGGTGCTTTCCCGCGGGGATTTACGGCTTGTGGAAACGACGATTGCGCTCAGCCACGCGACGGTAAAAAATATACGACAAAATTTATTTTGGGCGTTCTTTTATAACTGCGTGGCAATACCCGTGGCGGCGGGCGTATTTGCCTTTGCGGGTGTGTCGCTCAATCCTATGATCGGCGCGGCATGTATGAGTTTAAGCTCGCTTTTCGTAGTAACGAACGCCCTGCGATTGACGAGATTTGATAAAAAAGAAAATGAAGAACAAGGAGAGTTAACGAATATGAAAAAGACGTTAAAAATCGAAGGAATGATGTGCGGGCATTGCGTAGCGCACGTGCAAAAAGCGCTTGCGGGCGTGGACGGCGTTGGAAACGTGGAAGTAAATTTAAAAAAGAAAACGGCAACAGTGGAGCTTTTAGAAGAAGTAAATAACGAAACGCTCGTTTCAGCGGTAGTGGAAGCGGGGTATGAAGTAAAGAAAATTGTATAAAACCGACAAAACGTATACTTTCCCGACAGGAATATGCAAAAACCGTGTGAAAGAATATGTTATCATATTCCCAACAAAGCATATTTGGAGGTGTACCAGTGTCGCAAATGTTACTACTTGATAAACGCACGCAAGGCCTGATTGAAGATTACGTTCCGCAAGGGGATATTCTCGAAGGCGTTGTGTGCTTTTTTTCCGTTTTTTCCGATTATACGCGTGTAAAGATTTTATCCGCGCTCGCAATCAGTGAGCTTTGCGTAACCGATTTATCCAGGATACTCAAAATCAACCAAACGACGATATCTCACCAACTGCGGTTTTTAAAAAGTGCAGGTATTGTTGCGAGCCGTAGGCAGGGCAAAATTATATTCTACGCGCTCATAAGCGACGCAATCAACGACGTTTTACTCAAAGGAATAGAGTTTTTGGGGTGTTAGTAAAGAAAAGTTCGCTATTTCCTTGCAAAATCCCCGAATTTGGTATATAATATAGATAATGGGTCAGTTGCAAGAAAAACTCAAACTATTGCCGGATAAGCCGGGCGTGTACGTTATGCTCGATAAAGACGGTATCGTTATCTACGTGGGAAAGGCGCGCGTGTTAAAAAACAGGGTGCGTCAATATTTTCACGCTTCGGTAAAGTCGGAAAAAGTAACGGCAATGGTGGAGAATATCGCCGATTTTTATTATATTATCACGCAAACGGAGATCGACGCGCTTGCCTTGGAAAATAACCTGATTAAAAAGTATAAACCCAAGTATAATATCCTTTTAAAGGACGATAAAACGTACCCGTATATTAAAGTCCACACAAAAGAAGATTTTCCGCGCGTATCTATAACGCGCAAGATCAAAAAGGACGGAAAATATTTCGGACCGTTTATGGGCGGGGTTCGTTGCGGGGATATTTTGGATATTATCGCTTCGGTGTATAACGTGCGCACGTGTAACGTCGTTGTGGGGGCAAAAGCGAAAAAGCCTTGCCTTGCCTATCATTTGCACCGTTGTTTTGCGCCTTGCGCACATCTTTGCAGTCAAGAAGAATATAACGCGAGAGTGAAAAAAACGCTTTCGTTTTTGGACGGAAACTACGAAGAAGCAGAAGAAATTTTGCGCGAAAAAATGCAAAGGTTTGCCGAAAACGAAGAGTTCGAGCTTGCAATGGACTATCGTCAAAAATTGCAAATGCTTATAAAACTCAAAGAAAAACGGATCACTTCTTTAAACCGCGCGCTCAATGCGGATATCGTTGCGCTCAAAACCAACTATTTATATTCCGCCGTTAGCGTGCTCGTTACGCGCTCGGGGATTATGCAAGGCAGCAGTCATTTTGCATTAGAAGACTGTTCGTTTTCCGAAACGGACGCACTCACCGCGTTTTTATTGCAATATTACACCGCGCACGAATTGCCCGACGAGATTATCGTGCAGGACTTTTGCGAAAAAAAACTTTTAGAAGAATATTTTTATTCGGCGTTTGGGAAAAAGGTGCAGGTGGTTTTGCCTAAACAAGGCGTGAAAAGACAGCTTCTGGATATGGCGGAGCAAAACGCGAGCGAGTATTTGTCTAAATCGCTGGATAAAATCAAGCATAAGCACGATATGACGAAAAACGCTTGTAAACGCTTGCAACAAATTTTGGGACTGAAAAAATATCCAAAAAGAATGGAATGTTACGATATTTCCAACATCAGCGGTGTGGACAAAGTGGGTTCTATGGTCGTGTTTATCGACGGCGAAGCGGATAGGAATAGTTATCGTAGATTTAAAATCAAAACGGTGGAAGGGGCGAACGATTACGCCTCGCACCAAGAAATGATGCGTCGGCGTCTTGCCAAGCTTGGCACGGACGAAGAAGAACGCTTTCCCCGCCCTGATTTGATTGTGATTGACGGTGGCAAAGGTCAGCTTTCCGCAATCAAAGAAGTGTTCGACGAGGCAGGAATAACGGATATAGAGCTTATTGCGCTTGCCGAACGGGAAGAAGAAGTGTTCACGCTCTTTTCGCCCGAAAGTATACGCATTGATCACCGCGATCACGCTCTTCGTATGTTGCAACGGCTTCGCGACGAAGCGCACCGCTTTGCAATCACTTATTTTCGGAACTTGCATTCCAAGCGTAATCTTGCTTCCGTATTACAAGAAGTGGAAGGGATTGGTGCGAAAAAGCAAAAAGCGCTCATGGACGCATTCGGCACGATTGATAAGATTATGAAAGCAAGCGAAGAAGAGCTTGCCAAAGTGGAAGGAATTGGCAAGGAATTGGCGAAAAAAATCAAGGAGAAATTATAAATGCAAAAGATAAAATATCCGCTCGTAGTGTCCGATTTCGACGGCACGCTCGTGCGCGCGGACGGCACGATCGGTGAAAAAACCAAGAGTGCGATTGAGAAATATATAAAAACGGGCGGTACGTTCGCCATCTCCACGGGTAGAATGCCTATGGGGATACTTTCGCGTGCGAGAGAGCTTGGATTGCAAGGCGCGGTGTCCTGTTTTCAGGGCGCGGCGATTATGGATATACAATCGGGAAAAGTTATCTGTGATGGTAGAATGGATAATAAAATAGCCGTGCAAATCAGTCAAAAAATGGACGAGCTTGGCGTACATATCCACGTATACGACTTGATTGATTACTACACAAACCGTGAAAACGAAACGGAAAGATTTTACGTGCGCTGTGTGGAGCGAGAGGGTGTTTTTAAAGAAAATACGACGGATTTCTTGCGCGAAACGGGGCTTTGTCCGTATAAACTGATTGCATTGACGGAGAAAAAAGATAGCGACCGTGTGTATACCGAGCTTGAAAAATGTTTTGGAAAGACCTGCTACGTAACGACGAGCGGTGCGGAAGAATACGTATTTGTCGAAGTTTGCAATCCCAAATACACCAAAGGCACGGCGATTGCTTTCTTGGCGGATTATTATAAAGTACCGCTTGCAAAAACGGTGGGTGTGGGCGATCAGCGCAACGATCTTCCGATGCTTCAAACCGCGGGCGTAGGCGCGGCGGTGGGGAATGCGCACCCTGATTTAAAGGCGCAAGCAAAAATCGTGCTTAATCAAACCAACGAGCAAGATGCCGTGGGTGTTTTGATAGAAAAATACGCGTATGAGGAGATAGAAGAATGAGCGGACACGTTACGCAAAGCGTAATGCTTGATAAATTTGCATACGATTTAAAATTAGAAATCGTCTACACGGGCAGGGGTGTAGTAACCTTGGCGAGTATGAGCGTAGAAAGACCGGGATTACAGCTTGCGGGTGGTTTTTTCAATTATTTCGACTCGCGAAGAATTTTGGTTTTGGGACTTTCGGAATACGAGTACCTGCGCACCTTTTCTTCGGAAGTCAGACGGGAAAAGATAGAACGGCTTTTTGAACACGGAGAATTGCCGTGTATTATGATCAGCCGTGATTTGCCCGCGCTTCCCGAGCTTGTCGAAACGGCGAAACGCTATGCATGCCCCGTATTCCGTAGTCCGAAAATGACGACGGACATTATCAGCGATTTATATATTTATCTCAACCGTTTGCTTGCACCGTCCGTAACCGAGCACGGCGTGCTTATGGAAGTGTTCGGCGTGGGCATTTTACTCACGGGCAAAAGCGGGGTAGGTAAAAGCGAAACGGCAATGGAGCTTATCAAGCGCGGTCATAGACTGATTGCCGACGATAACGTGATCATCAAAGAGATTGCCAACCAGCTCTATGGCACTGCGCCTGAAATTATCCGTTACTTTATGGAGCTTCGCGGGATAGGAATTATCAACGTAAAGAGTATGTACGGTTCGGGTTCGGTGTTGGATGAAAAGAATATCCAGCTTATCATTCAGCTGGAAAATTGGCAACAGGGCAAAGAATACGACCGTATCGGCGACGAAGGCACGTACGGAGAATATTTCGATATCAAAGTACCCAAGATCACAATCCCCGTAAGCCCCGGAAGAAACCTTGCCATTATTATTGAAGTGGCGGCGCGTAATTTCCGCTTGAAGAGTATGGGGTATGACGCGAGCGAAGAACTCATCACAAGGAGTATCGGTAGATAATGTTGGAAATTTTAGCGCCTGCGGGCAATGCGGAATGCGCCAATGCGGCGATAAATAGCGGTGCGAACGCGATCTATCTTGGGTTTGCACAATTTTCCGCACGCCAAGGCGCGGACAATTTCCAAACGGAAGAGCTGGAAACCCTGCTCAAAAAAGCCCGACTTTTGGGCGTGAAAGTGTACGTGGCAATGAACACGCTCATAAAAGACGAAGAAATAGAAGATTTCTTAAAAACGTTGCTTTGCGTTTGGAATTTGGGCGTGGACGCGATTATTTTGCAGGATATTTTCTTGGGTAAAAAAATCAAAGAAACGTATCCTGAAATTTGCTTGCATTTAAGCACACAAGCGGGCGTATGCGACGAATACGGGGCAAGACTTGCCAAAAACTACGGTTTTTCGCGCGTGATCTTGGCACGTGAAACGCCCCTTTCAGAGATAGAAAAAATCACCAAAATCATTGAAACGGAAGCGTTCGTGCAAGGCGCGCTTTGCACGGCGTATTCAGGACAATGTTATTTTTCGTCGTTCGCAGGCGGAAACAGCGGAAATAGGGGCAGGTGTAAACAGCCTTGTCGGAAACGTTATTTTTATAATCGGAACGGCAACACGGAATATACCTACGCGCTTTCCCTTTCCGATTTGAGCGTGGGAGAGAAAATAGAAAAATATATCCAAGCGGGCGTAACTTCTTTCAAGATCGAAGGCAGAATGCGACGTGCGGAATACGTGGCGGCGGCAACGCGGTATTATCGTGAACTGATCGACGGTGTAATTTCCAAATCAGCGTTATCTGATTTAAAACGCACGTATAACCGCGGAAACTATACCCAAGGGCTTGCGTTTGGACAGGATAAACGCTTGCTTTCCACTGCCATTCAAGGACATATCGGGGAAAAAGTAGGCACAGTCAAGGTGGTAAACGGCAAATACCTTGTGGAAAGCTCGTTTGCGCCAAGCATAGGCGATGCGTTTAAAATTTTGCGGGATAGCAAAGAAGTGGGCGGAGCGGTGTATGAAAAAACGGTTGCACGCGGTTTTTCCGTGCAGTCCAAAACGCGTCTTAAAAACGGCGACGGCGTGTTTTTAACGACGGATACCGCCACTAATAATCGGCTACTTTCCGCGACGAAAACAAGAACGATTTCTCTTTGCTTGGATTTTCAAGAAAACGGTTATGCGAAAATATCGGGTGGCGGCGCGTGGGTGCAAAGCGAAGAAACTTTGCAATCGGCAACCTCGCAACCGCTCACAAAAGCGGATTTAATAACTTGCTTTTCCAAAACGGACGGCTTGCCTTTGGAAGTGCAATTTGAAAAAATTGAAATCACAGGAAATATTTTTATCCCCAAATCCAAACTCAACGCCCTGCGCCGTCAGTTTTTTGATTGCCTGATAAAAACGGATAGAAAAGAGATAGAAGAAAAACAAATACAATCGCAAATCCCGACGGGCACAAACCAAAAAACGGCGGTAATTGCAAGCAGTTTTTCGGGTGTGAAAACGGATATTGCTATTTTAAAATGCAGGGACTTTGAACAGCTGGATAAAGCGTTTTTGCAAGGAAATCACGAGAAATATATCTATTGTCCCGCGTTTACAAGTTATCAGGATAAACAGGCGATTGCCCGCGCAATCAAGGAATATTCCTTAGACGGCGTATATGCGGAAAACTACGGCGCGGTTGCGTTTGCAAATGAAATTTCTTGCAAACTGTTTGCGGGAACGGGCTTTAATATATTCAATCAAATTGCGCTTGGAGAGCTTTGCAAAGAAAGCGTGCTTTCATACTACGCGATTTCCAAGGAAACGACGGAATATCAAGCGGAAAAGCTTGCGGGGGCAAAGGCGTTTGCACTCACCGCAGGGGATATCAAGCTTATGGAGCTTTGCTATTGTCCGTTTGGGAAAACGTGCAAAGCTTGCGATAAAAAAGAAATATATTCTCTCACCGACGAGAACGGACGCGTTTTCCCTGTTAGAAGATACGTGGGCGCGGACGGAAATTGCAGGTTTGAAGTGTATAACTGCGCAAATCTCGTGGGCAGGGGGGTAAAGTGCGCGGGGAAACTGTTTGACTTTTCCTTGGGTAAGGCGATAGATACAAACCTGGACGAGCAAACGCAAAAAAAGGCGTTTGGCGCGTACACGTCAGGGCACGCAAAAAAAGGTGTATTATGAACGAAACGGCGATACAAAAAACGGAACTGAATAAAATTCTTGCCTTGGCGGCAAGCTATGCGGTGCTTGACGAAAGCAAAATAAGGCTTGTGCAAACGCGCCCCGCGCAAACGCTTGGTGAGGCGAAACTGCGCTTGGACGAAACGGACGAAGCTATGGCGCTGTTGTTCTCCTATGGGATAGCCAAAGTGGAATATTTTTCGCCCTTTGACGACGAGATTGAACGCGCAAAAAAGAGATCCACACTCTCTTGCGGAGAGCTTTTAAAGGTGGGTACGCTATTGCGTTCGGCGCGTATTGCATACACGTCCATATCGTCGGCGGGGAACGGAGAGATCGTGCGTATGCAAGAGCTTGCTTCGCGGATATATTATGATAGTGCGTTGGAAGACGATATTCAAACCAAGATATTAAACGATAGTCAGTTAAGCGATCATGCGAGCGATAAACTGTATAGTTTGCGTAAAGAAATACGTCTTTTAAACGAGCGTATCCGCGCCCGTTTGGGGGAATATTTAACGGGAAAAGAAGGGAAATATTTGCAAGATGCGATCGTAACCATGCGCGACAACCGTTACGTTTTGCCCGTGCGTGCGGAATATAAACGTAGCGTGAAAGGGTTTATCCACGATCGTTCGTCAAGCGGTGCGACCTTTTTTATCGAGCCGGAAGAAGTTTTGGAAATGAACAACGAACTGCGTTCGCTTATGATCGACGAAAAAGAAGAAGTAGAACGCATTTTAAACGAACTTTCCCGTCGCGTTGGAATGATCGGCGACGAGCTGATTGCGGATATGCAAACACTACAAGAAATCGATTGTGCATATGCGCGCGCGGAATATGCGTATAAGCTTTCGTGCGTGAAGCCTGAAATCAACGATAAAGGCGTGATCGAAGTGGAGCAGGGGCGACACCCGCTTATCGATAGAAAACAGGTCGTGCCCGTGAGTTTTGCGCTTGGAAAAGACTACCGCTTTTTGCTTATTAGCGGTCCGAACACGGGCGGAAAAACGGTTACGCTAAAAATGGTGGGGTTGTTTTCGCTGATGGCAACGTGCGGTTTGTTCGTGCCCGCGAAACGCGCCAAACTTTCCGTGTTTGAAGAAATTTATTGCGACGTGGGCGATCAGCAAAGCATAGAAGAAAGCTTATCCACCTTTTCTTCGCATATCAAAAATATCATTTCTATCGTCGAGCGTGCGAACGAAAAAAGCCTTGTGCTTATCGACGAGCTTGGCGGGGGCACTGATCCCGACGAAGGACAGGCACTTGCCAAAGCCATCGTATCGCATCTTTTGGACACGGGGGCAAAAGGCGTGGTTACCACGCATTACACGTCGCTCAAAGAATTTGCTTTCCAAAGAGAAGGTATTGAAAACGCGTGTATGGAATTTGATAACGACACGTTGCAACCGCTCTACGTTATTAAAATCGGACTGCCAGGGTCAAGTAACGCACTTGCAATTTCTAGACGGCTTGGATTAAAGGAAAGCATTTTGCAAGAAGCAACGTCCGCGCTTTCAGAAGACGGCAGACGGTTTGAAAATATCGTGCGTAGTGCGGAAGAGAGCCGTATAAAAGCGGAAGAAACGTTTTTGGAGAGTAACCGCTTAAAAGCCGAATGGCAAGAAAAGTTACGGGCGTTGCAAACGGAAAGAGAAAAGCTGGAAAAGGAAAAGCAAAAACTATACGCGCAGGCAAAAGCGGAGTCGCGGCGTATTATCAACGACCGCACGGCGCAGGCGGAAGAATTGCTGGAAGAGATCGAAAAGATTTTTGAAAAGGAAACGCTTTCGCAAGCGGATCTAATAAAAGCACGCACGCTGAAAAATAAACTCAAAGATACGGCGTTTGAGAACGAAAACGAAGAAATTATTCGTCCGCTTTGCCGCACGGCAACCGCAAAAGATTTGAAAGTGGGTGCGAGCGTGTATCTTCGTGCAACCGACCAAACGGGCGTAGTGCAATCCGTGCGCGCGGAAAAGAAAGAAGCGGAAGTGCTTTGCGGAAGTATGCGTATGCGCTGTAAATTTTCCGAGCTTTTCGTGGTAGAAAACACGCAAATGAGGCAAACTGATAAAAAGAAAGAAAAGGTGCAAATAACCAAATCGCTTGCTCCGCGCCCCGCACCTTCGCTAGAAATCAACGTGATCGGGGAAACGGTGCAAGACGCGCTTTCGCAAATCGTCGGTTTTTTAGACGCAGCGGTGCTGGCAAATTTAGAAGAAGTGCGGATCGTGCACGGTATGGGCACGGGCAAACTTCGAGCAGGTATTCAAGAGTTTTTAAAAAAGCAAAAGCACGTGGAAAGCTATCGGCTTGGTAAATACGGCGAAGGGGATACGGGCGTTACGATTGTAAAAATCAAATAAAAACGCATAACCCACGAAAAAAAGAAATAGTATAATACGAAATCTTTTTTAGGGGTGGAGCGTTGAAAAGTAAGCAAAAAACCAATTGCGTCAAACGCAATATCGTAACCAATCTCGTGCTTGGCGTGCTCGTGTTATCCGTCGGTGCGCTGTGTCTTTCGCCGGTAGATAGCGCGGAGCTGACGAGCGGGGAAGAAACGCAAATCTACCGATCGGCAAAAGGCGAAGGGAAAGGCGTTTCGTTGATGTTCAACGTTTATTGGGGCACGGAAGAAGTATATCGCATTTTAGATGTTCTTGAAAAATACGGGGCACAATGTACCTTCTTTATCGGCGGTTGCTGGGCGGACGATAACGTGGATTGTTTACAGGCGATTGTGCAAAAAGGGCACGAGATAGGTAATCACGGGTATTTTCATAAAGACCAAGACAAACTGGATTTACTACAAAACAAGAAAGAAATATCCGATTGTAATAAGTTTATTTATATGGCTACGGGCATTACACCCACGCTATTTGCCCCGCCGTCGGGTGCGTATAACGAGCATACGCTTTCCGCTTGCGAATCGTTAAATATGAAAACGGTGCTTTGGTCGCGAGATACCATTGATTGGCGGGATAAGAACGCGGCGGTGATTTATACCCGTGCAACGAAAAACATAAAACGTGGCGAGTTCGTGCTTATGCACCCGATGACGGCGACGGCAGACGCGCTGGAAGATATACTTAAATATTATAAATCCCTTTCCATTCCCGTTGTTAGTGTAAGCGAGAATTTAAAGGAATAAAGGAAATACTATGGTACTTGAAAAAAGATATGAAAACGGACTGCGAGTGGTAGTCAAACAAATGCAGGGGCTTATGAGTGTTACAATGGGCGTGCTCGTTGGCACGGGCGCGTGCGTGGAAACGGATAAGGAAGACGGCATTTCGCACTTTATCGAGCATATGCAATTTAAAGGCACGAACAAGCGTAACGCGTTTGAAATTTCCGACGCGTTCGACCGTCTTGGCGCGCAAGTCAACGCCTTCACGGGCAAGGACGTTACTTGTTACTATTCTAAATGCACAACCGATCACGTGCCCGCGTGTTTTGAATTGCTTGCGGATTTGTTTTTACATTCCACCTTTCCCGAAGAGGAAATGGACAGGGAAAAGGGCGTGGTGTGCGAAGAAATTTCTATGAACGAAGATACGCCCGAAGACCTTTGCTTGGACTTGCTCTCCCGCGCGTTCTACGGTAAAGAAAATTACGGCAGAAATATTTTAGGTACGGCAAAAAACGTGCGCTCGTTTACGATAGAAGATATAAAGGCGTATAAAAAAGCAAGATATTGCCCTGAAAACACGGTTATTTCTTTTGCAGGCGGGGTGGATTTTCAAACAGCGATCGCGCTTGTGGAAACGTATTTTGGCGATATGGAAAAGGGCGCGTTTGAAAAACGGGAGATTACGCTTTTAAACGAAAGAAAAAGCCTTGTCAAAAATAAGCCTATCGAGCAAGCGCATATTGCGATCGGCTATCCTGCGCTTTGTCGTGGGCACGAATTAGAAGACGCGCTTTCCGCTGTCAACGGCGTGCTCGGCGGTACAATGAGCGCAAGGCTTTTCCAAGAAGTAAGAGAAAAACGCGGACTTGCCTATTCGGTATATTCCTACGTATCCCCTTATGCTGAGTGCGGAACGCAGGTTATTTATGCGGGCGTAAATCCCGCGCAAAAGACGGAAGCGTATCAAGCGATCGGCGCGGTCGTTGCGGACGTGAAAGCAAACGGGGTAACCAAGGATGAGTTTATGCGTAGCCGTGAACAAATGAAATCGGGTATGTTTTTCAGTAACGAAAGCAGTAATGCGCAAATGTTGTTATACGGAAAATATATGCTCTATTTCAACGAACTGTTCGATTTTGAGAAAAAGCTTGAAAATATCAACGCTTTGACCTATGAACGCTCCTTTGAAGCGATTAAAATGATGTTCGACGAAAAACAAAAAGCGGTGGCGCTCGTTGGAAACACGGACGAGGCGTTTCCTTTATGACGGAAAACAAAAAAACGGGTTTTCCACCCATATACGATAAAAACAGCCGCGTGCTTATTTTGGGCAGTTTTCCGTCCGTGAAAAGCAGAGAGATTGAGTTTTATTACGGGCACAAACAAAACCGTTTTTGGGGTATGCTGTGCGGATATTTTGCCGAAGAAATTCCCGCTACGGTAGAGAAGAAAAAAGAATTTTTACTCCGCAGGGGGATTGCGCTTTGGGATATGGTTGCGAGCTGTTATATCGTCGGTTCGTCGGATAATAGCGTGCGGGAAGCGGAAACAGTAAGCTTAACGGAAATTTTTGAGAATACTAAAATAGAAAAAATTCTATTAAACGGCTCGCTTGCTTATCAGCTGTTTTTGGAGAAGTACGCGGGGATAGATATACCCTATCAAAAAATGCTTTCGACAAGCCCCGCAAATCCAAGATATCATAAAGAAGAATGGTGGAATGCACTCGATAGCGTGTTTCAATGCTACGCACAAGAGAAAAGGAGATAAAGTATGGATATTTTACAAACGATTGCAAACGAATTTCAAATGAACGCGGTACATACGAAAAACGTGGTAACCCTGCTTGACGAAGGTAATACCGTGCCGTTTATCGCGCGATATAGAAAGGAAATGACGGGCAGTTGCGACGATCAGGTTTTGCGTGCGCTCAGCGATAGACTAAATTATCTGCGTTCTCTTGAAAAACGCAAAGAAGAAGTGTTCGCGTCCATTGAAGCGCAAGGTAAAATGACGGATGAGATTGCCAAAAGTTTGGAAAATAGCCTAACACTGACGGAAGTGGAAGACGTGTATCGTCCGTATAAGCAAAAGCGCAAAACGCGCGCGAGCGTGGCGATTGAAAAGGGCTTGCAACCGCTTGCCGAAAGCATTTTAAAACAGGATAAAACTTTATCCGTGAATAAGGAAGCGGAAAAATATCTAAACGAAAACGTGCTTTCCGTAGCGGAAGCCATCGACGGCGCACGGGATATTATTGCGGAAACGATTTCCGACGACGCAGCAATGCGCAAAAAATTGCGTAGCTTTTATATGCGCCACGGCGAGATTGTATCCTGCTATGCAAAGGGTAAAGAGAGCGCGGACGAAACGAAAACGTATGAAATTTACGCTGATTACAAAGAAAGTATTAGCGTAGTGAAAGGCTATCGCGTGTTGGCGTTAAACCGCGGTGAAAAGGAAGAGTTTTTAAAAGTATCTATCGCCGTAGACGAAGAGTTTGCTATTCGTATCGTAGGTGCAGGATTTTTAAAGGACGGCGGGGAAAGCACGAAAATCGTCAAGGAAGCGGTGGCGGATAGCTATAAACGTTTGATTGCGCCGAGTGTGGAACGCGAAGTGCGCGCGGAACTGTTTGAAAACGCAAGCGAGCAGGCGATCAAAACGTTTGAACTCAATTTAAAACCCTTACTGATGCAACCGCCTGTGAAAAATAAGATCACGATGGGCTGGGACCCTGCTTATCGTACGGGTTGTAAAATTTGCGTTGTGGACGGCACGGGAAAAGTACTTGATAAAACGGTAGTATTCCCCACGCCCCCGCAAAACAAAACGCAAGAAGCGAAAGTTATACTCAAAAAACTCATTGAAAAATACGGCGTAGAAGTCATTTCTTGCGGGAATGGCACGGCAAGCAAAGAAAGCGAGCTGGTTATTGCGGAGCTTATCAAGGAAATTAAAGCGGAAACTGGTAGACAGGTTTGCTATTCGATCGTGAGTGAAGCGGGAGCAAGCGTATATTCGGCAAGCCCGCTCGCAAAAGAAGAATTTCCCGATTTCGACGTAACGGCAAGAAGTGCGGTGTCGATTGCCCGCCGTTTGCAAGACCCGCTTGCAGAGCTTATTAAAATCGATCCCAAGTCCATAGGCGTAGGGCAATACCAGCACGATATGAATCAAAACCGCTTGGAGCTCGCGCTTTCGGGTGTGTTGGAAGATTGCGTAAATAGCGTGGGCGTGGATTTGAACACAGCAAGCGTTTCACTGCTTAAATACGTGGCGGGATTGAATAGTACGGTAGCGAAAAATATCGTGGCGTATCGTGAACAAAACGGTAGATTTCGAGCAAGAAAACAGCTTTTGAAAGTACCGAAATTGGGAGAAAAGGCGTATACGCAATGCGCGGGCTTTTTGCGGATCGACGGCGGGGAGAATATTTTGGATAACACCGCCGTGCACCCCGAAAGCTATGAAAAAGCGGAAAAACTCTTATCGCTGTTTGCCTATACAAAAGCGGACGTAGCGGAAAGAAGAATTGCAAATTTGCGCGAAAAACTCAAAGCGTACGGAACGGATAAAGCCGCAAGGGACACGGGCTTGGATAAAGCCACGATGGAAGATATCGTTAGCGAGCTTATGAGACCAGGTAGGGATATTCGCGAAAATTTACCTGCGCCAACGCTTCGTAAGGATATTATGAGTATGGCGGATTTAAAACAAGGAATGGAGCTAACGGGCACGGTGAGAAACGTAGTGGATTTTGGTGCGTTCGTGGATATCGGCGTACACCAAGACGGGCTTGTGCATATATCGGAGATTTGCGATAGGTATATCAAACACCCGTCGGAAGTGCTGAAAGTCGGGCAAGAAGTAACCGTTTGGGTGAAAGACGTGGATTTAAAGAAAAATCGTATCGGTTTAACCATGAAAAGTAAACAAAACACTTGACATTTTTTAAGGGTTGTATTACAATATAATAGTTAATAACGGCGAAAGCCAAGATATTGGAGGATAATCACATGTTGGAAAAAATTCAGGCAATGCTTGCCGAAGCACTTAATTTACCGCTTGAAAAGGTAACGGCGGATGCGAAAATCGTAGAAGATTTGGGCGCGGATTCTTTGGACGTTGTAGAGCTTTTGAGCCGTTTAGAAGACGAATACGGTATTATGATCCCCGACGAAGAAGTCGAAAATCTCAAAACCGTTGGCGACGTTGCAACCGAACTTGAAAAATTAACCAAATAAAAAAAGGAAAGCTTTCCGCGAATTTCACGGAAGGCTTTTTTCGTGCCGTTTTTCCCTTGAAAACGATTGCTTTAAAAGCGGGAATATGGTATAATTTTCAAGGAAAATAAAAATTGAGGTAAATTATGTTACAGGTAACGGGCGTTTCATTGCAATTCGGCAGTAAAAAACTGTTTGAAGACGTCAATCTTAAATTCACCAAAGGCAACTGCTACGGCATTATCGGCGCGAACGGTGCGGGGAAATCCACCTTTTTAAAGGTACTTTCGGGCGAACTCGAACCGCAAAAAGGCTTCGTGTCGCTGGATAAAAACGAGCGTATGTCCGTTTTACAGCAAAACCAAAATATGTACGACAACGAAACGGTGCTCCGCACGGTTATGCTCGGTTATAAAGAACTCGTGGAAATTATGGACGAAAAGGACGCGTTATACGCAAAAGCAGACTTTTCCGAAGAAGACGGCATAAGAGCCGCGGATTTGGAGAGTGCGTTTGCGGAAATGAACGGCTACGACGCGGAATATCAAGCAGGTCAACTTTTGAACGCGTTGGATATCGACGAGAGCTTGCATTATTTAACAATGAGCGAGTTAGATGCAAAGCAAAAGGTTCGCGTATTGCTTGCCCAAGCCCTGTTTGGCGATCCCGACGTATTGCTTTTGGACGAGCCTACCAATAACCTTGACATCAAAACGGTGCGTTGGCTGGAAAACTATCTAATGGATTTTGAAAACACAATCATTATCGTTTCCCACAACCGTCACTTCTTGAATAAAGTATGTACGAACATTTGCGACGTGGACTTTGGTAAAATCAATATGTACGTGGGTAACTACGATTTTTGGTATCAAACGAGCCAACTGCTTGCCCGTCAGCAAAAGGAACAAAACAAGAAAGCGGAACAACGCGCCAAGGAATTGCAGGAATTTATCGCACGCTTTGCCGCGAACGCTTCCAAGTCCCGTCAAGCTACGTCGAGAAAAAAGGAGCTTGAAAAACTCACCATCAACGATTTCAAGCCTTCGCTTCGTAAATATCCCTATATTGATTTCAAGTTTGAAAAAGAAATCGGTCACGATATTTTAATGGTGGAAAATCTCACCAAAGAAGGGTATTTTAAAGACGTTTCGTTCACCGTTCAACGCGACGAAAAAATCGGTATCGTTTGCAATAAGAGTACCACGATAACCATGCTCTACGATATTTTAACGGGCAAAGAACAGCCCGATAGCGGGACAGTGAAGTGGGGCAAAACCATTTCCGTATCCTATTTCCCTCAAAATAATAACGAATACTTTGAAGATTGCGAGCTCAATCTCGTGGAATGGCTTTCGCAGTTTTCTTCCGACCACTACGAAGAATATCTTCGCGGTTGGCTGGGTAGAATGCTTTTCTCGGGCGAAGAAGCGCTCAAAAAAGCCAAAGTGCTTTCGGGTGGCGAAAAGGTGCGCTGTATGCTCGCCAAAATGATGCTGGAAGGCAGTAATTTCTTGATAGTGGACGAACCGACCAACCACCTTGACCTTGAATCTATCACCGCTTTGAATAACGGACTTAGCAACTACCGCGGTTGTATGCTTCTCACTTCGCACGATCAGGAGCTTATGAACACCGTTGCAAACCGCATTATCGAGATCAACGAAACGAAAACGTACGATAGACAAGTCACCTACGACGAATATATCGACGAAACCACCTAAAATTCCCAAAAATTTATTTTTAACGAAAAAAATCGTGCTTTTCACGGAAAAAGCTTGAAAAAAGCCCTATATTTCGTGAATAGTGAACACAATAAAACAAAATTCGACAAAATACGCCAAATAATAAAAAATATTTTACTCGTTTTTGCACAAAAAATGCTTTACGGGTTAAAAAGAATGTGATATAATATACCTGTCAATCGAAATTTGGCAGGTTATTTATTTGGAGGTACATAAAAATGTATTCAGTCGTATTGTTAGAAACGAACGTCGCGGTAGTGGAGCAATTAAAAGCGGCGTTAGAGGAGAGCAAAGACTTTAAAGTAATACACGTGGGGGACGACGGGGATAAGGGTTTACAAGTAATTATAAGCAGTAATCCCGATCTTGTGGTAACGAGCGTATTTTTGAAAGGCACGGACGGGTACGGGATTATCCGTGCGGTAAAAGAAAAGGGCTTGCGGGCAAAAGTAGTGGTGGCAGGACCTAGCAACGACGACGTGATTGAAAGGGTAATGTCGGAAGGCGCGGGGTATTATTTCATTAAGCCGTTTTCCGTGCAAGTGGCGTTGGAGCGTTTCCGCGAGCTTGTCAAAACGGTGAATAAGACGGAAGAAAAAGAGCTTGCGGTAAGCCGTCGTAAGCCTGTTACGACGGAAGAGAAGATTAGCGAGATATTTATGTCTATCGGTATTCCGCCCCATATCAAAGGCTACGGATATTTGCGCGAAGCGATTAAAATGACGGTAGAACGTCCGTTCGTGATCAATAGCGTAACCAAAGAGTTATACCCCACGGTAGCGAAGAAGTTTGCGACTACTTCCAGCAAAGTGGAAAGAGCGATTCGCCACGCGATTGAAGTGGCGTGGAACAGGGGACGGATAGAGGCGATCAACGCAATATTCGGCGCGCGTATCTATTTAGGCTCGGAAAAACCAACGAACAGTGAATTTATCGCACTCGTTGCAGATAAGCTGATACTTGAAAACATGGTATAAAAACGGTATTGCCCCGCTGAGCTTAACGCACAGCGGGGCAATATTTTATTCTTCGATACCTGCCAAATAATCTATTGAAACCTTAAAATAATTAGAAAGCACGATAAGGTTGGATAATTTCGGTTCACGAAGCTCGTTTTCCCAAAGGCTGATAATGCCTTTGCTCACGCCAAGCTCCTTGGCAAGCTCTACCTGTCCGATTTTTTTCTCTATCCGCAATTCTTTTAATCTTTCCCCAAACGTATTCATCATAATAATATTATCTCACAATTGTAAGAAAATTACTTGACTTCTTACAATAGTAAGAGTATAATGATTTTAGTGTAATACAAAAGAGGAAAGATTATGCATTTTAGCTCGTTAACGTTTTTATTTTTCTTTTTACCTATATCTATTATATTATACGTCGCAGTTTATTTTATTTTTAAGAAAAACGTAACGGTGTTGAATATTTTGCTTTGCGCGTTGTCGTTGATTTTTTATGCGTGGGGCGGGGGAGAAACGGCTCTTAAAACGCTGTTTTTACTTTTGGTGGTCAATTACTTTATTGGGTATTTAATTGGGACTAAAAAAAGTAAAACGGCTTTTTTGTTCGGTATTATTTTTAATTGTTTGATTTTGATTACGAGTAAATATCCCGTTTTGCTTTTAGATATGTTTAGCTTATATATGACAAACGGAACGGAGCTTGTTTCATTGAGTATTCCGCTTGGTATTTCGTTTATTGTATTTAGCTGTATTTCGTATATCGCGGAAGAATACTACACTTGTCAAACGATAAGAAAAGCGGACAAGGAAAGTAAGCAATTTTTAGAGTTTTCCGTGTATATTTTACTGTTTACAAAAATCCTGCAAGGTCCGATCGTTCAATTTCAAAAAATGTTACCAAGCATCAAAGAACGGAAAACGACTTTTAGCAAGGCTTGCTTGGGGATTGAAAGATTTGTCGTTGGACTTGCTAAAAAAGTGTTGATAGCCGACGTTTTCCGTGCAACTACAACAAAAATGATTGCTACAGGTGCGTTAGACGTAGCTTCGGCTTGGCTACTTGTGCTTTTATACGGCTTGCAATTATATTTTGATTTTTCGGGTTATTCGGATATGGCTTTGGGGTTATCCAAAGTGTTTGGTTTTGACTTTGCGGAAAACTTTAATTTCCCTTATATAAGTACTTCCATAAGTGAATTTTGGCGACGTTGGCATATTTCGCTTGGTGATTGGTTTAAACGATACGTCTATATACCGCTGGGTGGCAATCGTAGCGGTAACGTATTTCTCAATTTGTTTGTCGTATTTGTTTTAACAGGCATATGGCACGGGAATAGCACAATTTTTCTTTGTTGGGGGATTGCGCACGGGATTTTGATTTTAATAGAGAGAACAAGTCTTTATCAAAAGGCAAAAAATAAGTGGAAATGGTTTTCTGTTGTAGGTTGGCTGTATACGACCGTTGCTGTATTCATTGGTTGGACGTGTTTCTGGGTCGGCGGGTTTACTGATTTTGTTGCGTTTATGAAAATATTGCTCGGCTTGGGAACACACGAAGTTTGGTTTACGTGGCGATACTATCTCACGCCGAAAATATTGACGCTTATCGTTCTTTCTTTCGTGGGTATAGGCGTGTTGTCTAATCACAAAATACAAGGATACATACAAGATAAAAATGAAAAATCTATCGTTTGTATGAGTGTTAAATATCTTATTTTAATACTTTTGTTTGTGTTATGTTTTATGAGTATTATCGCAAATGGTTATACTCCGTTTTTATACTTTGTTTTTTGAGGTGTGGTTATGAGAGAAAAAATAAAAAAGGGCATACAAATAGCTTTTTCAGGAATATTATCCGTATGCATAGCGTTTCCCGTTGTAACAATGAACCATCAAAAAAACTTTGCTTCTCAAATAGATAATACAATGTTGCCTGAATGGAACAGTGCAGAATTTAAGCCTGCGGACATCGACAATTATATCGATAAAAGAATAGGTTTGAGAAAGGAAGCGATTGATGCAAATACGGTAGTATACGATAAACTTTTCGGTGAGTTAGAGCACCCCACGTATTATTACGGACAAGACGGTTATGTGTTTTTTCAAAATTTAGTAGGGGAGATATATGCACCCGATACAGAGCATTTGTCTGCGTTTGCACGCTATTTAAGAAAGGTACAAGATTATTGTGCAGAGAGAAACGTGCCTTTTATCTACTGTATCAATCCGTCGAAGTCAACGGTGTATCACGAGTACTTACCTAAAGGTTATGTCTATGATAACCGTTTTTTAAAAACGTTACAAAGCGAACTGACAAAAAATGGAGTAAATTGGATTAGTAACGCGGAAGTATTGGAAGAAAAAGCGAAAACTGAACAAGTATATAACGTGGCTTTTGATCCAGGGCATTGGAATGATTTGGGTCAGTTTTATGGAAATAATCATTTGCTTTCAGCTGTTTCCCAATATTTTCCTGCAGTAAAAGCGCTTACTTTTGACGATTTTGACATAAAGGACGTTATTTATAAAACCAATGAAGGAACGTATTACGAAACGCAAGAAACAGCAAAAGCCTTTTATCGAAAAGAAATGCAAGTGGAAGATATTACGGGTGCGTATGAAGGGATTGTTCTACACGAAAATTTTAGGGGATTTGCTTGTTTTAAGAATACGGGTGATATAACAGGTTTGCCGAGAACGTTGTTTTTTCACGGTTCGTACTATAATCGCAATCGAGATTTTTATAAGGATCGTTTTGCGGAAGCGTATTCCGTACATAACTATCAAAATTTACTCAATTTTGAGTATTATTTCAACATTTTTCAACCCGAGTGCGTATTGTTAGAAAGTGCTGAATATGCAACAGCAAACTATTATTTCCCGTTTGGTAAGCTTCGGGATAAAGAGTTTAATTCTTTATTTACAAACGTAAAGGACGAAGAACATTACACAAAAAATCTTTCGCAGTGCGAATATGAAAGGATAGAAAGTGAGAGATTGGTCACGTTGCAAATCCCGATCGATAAACAATATTCTTATGGATATTTAGAAACGGACACGACGGTTTTGGATTTATGGATAAATGAAAATATGCTTTCCGTTTCTTACGATAAAACGTTTGTGGATATTACCAATGCAAAATTGCATTTATATTAACGAAAACGCCTTACGCAAATGCGTAAGGCGCAAATTTTATTCTTATTTCTTTAACCGACGATTAAGTTTATAAGTCTACCTTTTACTACGATACATTTTTTCACGCTCTTGCCTTCGATTTGTGTCGCGATTTCGGGGTTTGCACAAACGAGTGCTTGGATTTCGTCCACCGAAAGTCCTTCGGCGATCATCATTTTCGCTTTAATCTTGCTATTGATTTGCACGGCGTATTCCGTTTCGTCTTTGATAAGTGCCTGTTCGTTGACATAGGGATTTATATGAAATGATATGCAAAACTCGACTTGTGAAAAGTCGAGTTTTCTTTTGTTTATGTAAAAAACTTGCATTGAATTTAAGTCTATGATATAATAAATTCACAGATAAATAAGAATTTGACGGCCACTTT
>JAZOPU010000074.1:0-3987 GCA_045655705.1 Candidatus Scatosoma sp. | reverse complement strand
GCGTTTTGCGCATACGTCCAAGTAGCGTAAACACCACCTATCGTAGCACATAAAGCCAATGTCGCAAAAATAGATATTTTCTTTTTCATAAAAAGACCTCCAAAAAATTATTACCATTGTTAATTTTATATTAAAAAATATAAATACTATAACCAGTTGGGCACTTTTGTGCCTTTTGATAAAGTATATCACACATTTTTATGCCTTGTCAAGTATTTTAGGCATTTTTGTGGTAAAATTTTTTATAGTGTATGAAGGGAGAGGGAAAAGTATGGATTTTGGAGAAAAATCAAAATATCTACGAAAGGAAAAAGGATTATCGCAGGTAGAGTTGGCGCAGGCGTTAAACGTAAGTAAAGCGTGTATTTCCATGATTGAAATAGGAAAAAACGAACCAACGGCAAATACGTTGATTCGTTATGCGAATTTCTTTGAGTGTAGCACCGATTATTTATTAGATAGAGAAGACGACTTCGGCAATATTACAGTTAAGGGTGAGCATGGCATACCGCTTTCTTTTGCGGAAGAAAAACTGGTAAAAAATTACCGAAAATTACCGATAGATTTACAACAACGTGCGAACAGCTATGTTGAAAGGCTGTTAGAATTAAGCGACACCGAAAAGCAACCGCTTTAAAAATAGCATATAATATTCGCCACTGAATGATAATCATTCAGTGGCGAAGTTTTTTATAAACTGTTTATTGCTTTATCTAATCTTGCGAGCGTTCTTTCTTTGCCGAGTATTTGCATAATCGTCCAAAGGTCGGGGGTGTTCGCAAGACCTGTGGTCGCGATTCGGAGCATTTCCGCCACGTCGGATACGTTGCCTGGATACGCTTCGGGATTTGCCTTATACGCTTTCATATCCGTTGCAAAACCGTTCTCCCCTGCCACCGCTTTCACTTTTTCAAACCAAGCCGAACAATCGTCCGCGTAATCGTATACGTTTTTGAAATCTTCAAGCACTTTCTTCACGATTTGGCTATCAAAACGGTATTCATACGCGGGAGCAAACGTTTCGTCGAAGAAGTAGCTTATCATTTCCACTGCTTGTTTTGCGCAAACGAAGTCTTTTCTCCGTTTCTTACCGCCAACGCCCATACAAAGCGCAAGCACTTTAAGCGCGTAATCCTTATCCGCAAAGTATTTCTTTTGTTCGTCCGTGCCGAACTCGTCCGCCCAGGCTTTGAAAAATGCATACGCTTCTTCTTCGGAAAGTTTGGACATATAGGTTTTGGAAATGTCGTTGAGTTTCAAAATATCAAACAGCGCACCGCTCTTGCCCATTTTTCCAATCGAATATTTAAACTCGCTTAAATCTTTATCGGGGAATTTGAGCATCCATTCTTCAAAGTTGGAATTAAGAAGCGTCATCATATACGTGCGTACCGCCGTAGGATGATAGCCTTGTTCACGATAGAACGTGAGCGAAGCTTCGGGATCTTTACGCTTGGAAAGTTTTCTGCGCGTTTCCCCGTCGATTTTTTGAATGGAGCAGTTGTGGCCGTATTTGGGAAGTCTGAACCCTAAAACCTTGAAAAGTTCGATATGAATAGGCAAAGACGAAAGCCATTCTTCCCCGCGGATAACGAGCGTTGTGCGCATAAAATGATCGTCGATCGCGTGCGCGAAATGATAGGTGGGAATGCCGTCCGACTTCAAGATAACCACGTCTTGGTTGTTTTCTGTAACCGTGATATCCCCTTTCACTTCGTCGTGGAACGTATGCTTGACTTCCACGTCGCCTTGCGAACGCAAACGGATTACGTAGGGTTTGCCCGCTTTCAAGTTTTCATAAATTTCTTCTTCCGTTAAATTACGGCACTTGGCAAACTCACCGTAATACCCGGGCAAAAGCTTGTTTTCCGTTTGATATTCGCGCGTTTTTTCCATTTCTTCTTCCGTGCAAAAGCAAGGATAGGCAAGTCCGCGTTTGATAAGGTCTTTTGCATACGCGTGGTACACTTCCGCGCGTTGGCGTTGATAATACGGTCCGTATTCCCCGCAAAGATCCGCGCCTTCGTCGAATTGCACGCCGAAATATTTAAGCGAAGCGTGGATCACTTCCACCGCGCCCTCCACTTTTCTCTTTTCGTCCGTGTCTTCAATACGCAAATAGAACACGCCGCCGCTTTGGTGCGCAATGCGTTCGTTGGCAAGTGCCACGTATAAATTGCCAAGGTGCATAAAGCCCGTGGGGCTGGGAGCAAGACGGGTTACTTGCGCGCCTTTTTCCAAGTTTCTTTCAGGGTATTTGTTTTCGTAATAGCTAAGTTCCTTAACGTTTTCGTCGGGAATGAGTGCTTCTGCTAATTTATTCCAATCCATAATTATATACCTTCTTTTATAAATTCCAAATTTTTCGGCGTGATTTCATACAGTCCGTTTTCGATACCGTGAACGATCTCCACGACCTTTTCACACAGCGGTGTGGGTATGCCCACCTTTTTGCCCGCGCTAACCACCGCGCCGTTTATATAATCTATCTCGCATTTTTTGCCTGACAAAACGTCTTTAAGCATACCTGATGTGAGTTTTTTATGTTTTCGCATTGCCAAGGGCAACAGGGCAAGGGATATTTGTGTTTTGATAAATCCACGCCCGCCGAGCAATTTTTGCATATCGTGCCCTTGCATTGTATCAAGCGTCACACCGTTTGCGTTTGCCACGGCAAACGCTTCGCGCAAAATGCCAAGCGCAAGTTTTTTCGCGCTCCGCTTTTTTGCAATCTCACCAAAGGTCAATCCCGTAACCACGGAAAGTCCTGAAAATGCTGCGTTGATAGCAAGCTTACTCCACCTTGCCCCCAGCGCGTTTTGCGTTTGCATTGCAAATTCTTCGTTCCCAACTCCGCGCCCCGCATACGATAAAATATCCAACAATAGTCTTGTCTTTTCCCCATTACTTTCCGTCATAGGTGCGACCGAAAGTCGCATGGCTTTGCGTTTAGACGTGAGTTCCACTTCTCCCGCGCCAATAAAATGCGCCCCGAACGAAGCCACACCAAAGAACGTTCTATCTTCTCCCACGACGTTTGCCACGCTTTGCTCGGGCAATCCGTTTTGCGTGGTGCAAACGATAGAGTTTTCGTGCAAGAAAGGTAATAGAAATTCTAATATTTCCGCGTTATATCTTTGCTTGGTCATTAAAAACACAACGTCGTATTTACCCGCCATTTGCTCGGGCGTGCAAGCGTGCACCTTGCATTTTATTTCGTCGCCGTCTGCTTTGCAAACGATACGTGCGTTTTCGTTAAGCCCTTGCACGTGCGAAGCATTGCGCGTGATAAGCTCCACGTTTTTTAGTCCGCCTTTTGTTAAAAACGTACCGAGTACCGTGCCCATTGCACCCGCGCCGTAGATTGCAATTTTTGCATTTTTCGCCGTCATATTTTTAATCCTTGCGTTCGTCTATGCTATCGAACGTTTCGCAAAACCTTGCGGAAAAGGACGGCGGTTCTCCGCCTGCATATAAATGCCCCGTATCGCCAAAGCCCGTCATACGAAATACCGCTTGCCCTTCACGGCGCTCTTCCGTATATAGCGTGGTCACGGACGTGGGCAAAGCCACGAAATGATGCCAAAGGGGCAAGGGGGAAATATTACAAAGGCGAGAAAGTAGCACCGCTTCTAAACCGAAATGGCAAAAGAGTGCGATCGTGTCGCGGTTGCGTTTTTCTACGCGATAGCTATTCCCTTCGCGCACGTAGCCGTGTTTTGCGATAAGAGCGTCTAACTGCTTAATCACTTCGTCGTATTCTTTGTCAATACCGCTGTTTTGATAGAAATCTTGCGTTTTCCAGTCTTTATAATGATATAACTTTTCCGTTTCCGTCCACAAAGACGGCAACAAATCCCAAGAAATATCCTGCGTTTCGCCCGTGGGCAAGGTTACGTCGTGGATAAATTCTCTCAGCCAATCGCAAACAACGACGTCCTGTTCCCTGCCCATGGCTTTCGCCGAGCAAAGGCAGGTGTTTTTTGC
>JAZOPU010000073.1:0-18720 GCA_045655705.1 Candidatus Scatosoma sp. | reverse complement strand
TTTTCTTCTTTCACAGGCTCGGGCGCGGTTTCAGGCGAGGTAGGCGCGGTGGGCGCGATCGGTTGCAACGGCGGAGTGGGCAACGGCTCGATTTTCTTTTTCGTGCGTTTTGCCTTGGGTTTTTCTTCTTGGTTTTCTTCTTCTGCTTGTTCCGTTTTTTTCTTTCTCGTGCGTTTTGCTTTGGGTTTTTCTTCGTCCATTTTCGCATACGCGCCGTTTTCAAAAATTACTTCGTTATCCTTTTTCATAACGTCGAGCACAGAGCCGATACGCCCGCGCACGTCGTTTGCGTTTTCCGTTTCTTCGCCACCAAAGCGATTAGAAAATTCTTTCGCCGCGGTTTCGATAAGTTCGCTTGCTTTATATCCGTTTTTTTGCAACAAGCCTTTGATAATTTCCTTTGCCACGCGCATTTTTTCCGCGCGCGTTAAGGGTTTCGTTTTCGTTGTTTTTTCCATTTTTTCAGTCCTTATTTTTAGTCGTTGAGCATACGAATAAGTTCGCCCAAAGCATTAAGGGGGAGCTGGGTTTTTTCAGTTACGTATGCTTTTAAAAGGCGCAGGGCGCGTTTTTTGCCCCCTGCGAGCGCGGTTTCGTCGAAAGAAAAGCCAGCGCATTTACGGAGCAGGTGATAAGTGGAAAGGCTGGCACGCTCCCCTTGCGTGCAACGCTCAAACGGCGCGAACCTGCCGTCCGCAAAATCGAAAAACAGTTTGTTTCCGATATCCCCCTCGCTCTCTTCCAAATACCCTAAATCAATGGGATAACCTGCTTCGCGCAAGGCGACAAGTAAAAACGCCACCAGCGTTTCCGCTTCGTCTTCGCCTGTAAGACAAAGTGCTTTTAAGCACTCGATAAACGCAATGAACATATTTTCGTGTTCTTCGTTTTCCGTGGCAAGCTCTTTGGCTATCTCCGCCGCCGCGCAAGCGGCGAAAAATCGCGTTACGTCTTCGCGCAAAGCAAAAAAGCTTTCGTGCAGATACGCCGAAGTTACCGTGTATCTGCCACCCTTTTCCGCGAGTACGTATTCGCAAAAGGCAAACGGCTGCGAAGCAAACGCCAGCTTGGCTTTGGGCTTTTTTACACCGCGAATATTCGCCGTGATCTTACCCATGGTCGGCGAAAACAGCGTGAGTAGTTTGTCGTTGTCTTTATAATCCGTGCTCCCAAGTACCGCCGCTTCCGTCTTGATTTCCATAGTTTATCCTTTGCGCATAATGTCGTGATAGAGCATATAATATTGAATACTGCCCGTCTTTTCAAACAGCGCCCAAGCGCGCTTTGCCGCTTCCGTTTCCGTGGTTTCCTTTCGCATACTTTCTTCCCCCGTTTTCAGTTTGCGATAGGAAAGGTAAAATTATTCTCCTTTTAAATCTTCGTAGCCATACTCACGAAGCAAGTTGGGTCTGTCCCGCCAGTCTTCTTTTACTTTTACGTAGGTCGTTAAAAAGACTTTGGCGTCTAAAAATTTCTCCATATCCTGCCGTGCAAACGAAGATACTTCCTTGATCGCCCTGCCTTGCTTGCCGATCAGGATTGCTTTGTGGTTGGCTCTTTCGCAAACGATATCTAAGTTGATATCGTATACGCCGTTGTCTTGCCTTGTAAACGTGTTGATAACGATCGCGATACCGTGGGGGATTTCTTTATCGAATTTGAGCAAAATTTTCTCGCGCATAATCTCCGCGATCATAAATTTTTCGCTCTTGTCCGATACGATATCGTCCATGAAAACCCGCTCGCCTTCGGGCATTTTGTCCGCCAAAAACGCTTTCAACTCTTTCACGTTTTTACCCTTTCGCGCCGACACGGGGAACACGTCTACGTCCAAAAGGGAATCGGCAAACTTCGCCATATCCAAAGGAATATTTTCCTTGGGCATAATGTCGATCTTGGTATACGCCACCGCCATTGGAATACCAAGCTCTTTATACTTTTTCATAAGCGAAAAATCTTCTTCTGAAACCCCTTCGTGCCCGTCCACCACGTATAAAATAAAATCCACCGATTTCGCGCTCGTTTCCGTCGTACGCATCATCATGTCCGTGAGTGCGTTGCGCGCTTTGTATATCCCCGGCGTATCCACGAATACGATTTGATACTCTTCTTCCGTCAGCACGCCCAAAATACGATCGCGCGTGGTTTGGGGTTTGGGGGACACGATAGATACTTTTTCCCCCACCATTACGTTTATCAGCGTGCTTTTGCCCGCGTTTGCTTTGCCGATTACAGCCACGTATCCGCTTTTCAAAATCGTTCTCCTTTTTTAAGTGAAGTTTTTCACTCTCTCGTTATTCCTATTTTTTCTAATACCCGTTCTTCCTGCTTACGCATTTGCGCTTTGTCCCTTTCTTCGATATGGTCGTAGCCCAAACAGTGCATAACCCCGTGCACGATTAAATAGTGCAATTCGCGCTCGAACGAGTGTCCGTATTCTTCCGCTTGCTCCTTGGCGCGTTTTTTACACACCGCTATGCTACCGATAAGCAGGTTGCCTTCGTCGTCAATCTCCAAGCGATGCTTTTTTTTGCACAGCTTTTTACCCCGTATGCCGTCCATCGTCGGATAACTCAAAACGTCCGTCACTTTATCTATATTGCGCGTGGTTTTGTTCAGCTCTCGTATTTCGGTTTCGTCTACGAACACCACTTCCACCGCAAGCGGGATATCCGATTGCACGCAATCTTTGAGCGCGTCTTCAAGGGCGGTTTTATTCAGCCCAGCTTCTTCCGCATAGATATAAAACGCACTCATTCATTCTCCCCTTTCGTGCCGTTTTCCGTGCGACGGTATTTGATATTGGGGTATTGGATACGGTGGTGATACACACCCGTGAGTGTGTTGACGAGCGCAAGGCGTATTTTCGTGAGATCCGCCATGGTTACGTCGCACTCGGCAAACTGCTCTAAATCCATACGCTCTTCAATGACCGCGCGAATGGCTTTTTCCGCTTGCTCGGGCGTGCGGGCGTTCGCCGCGCGCACCGCCGCTTCCGCTCCGTCGCAAATCATAATAATCGCCGCGAGCTTGCTTTGCGGTTTGGGACCCATATACGAGAAGTCTTCGATATTGATTTCTCCGTCCGTCATCTTCAACGCTTTGGCATAGAAATAACGAATAGGCAACGTGCCGTGGTGTTGCACTGCAATATCCGCGAGAAAATCGGGCAGGTGGTTGTTTTTGATGAGCATATACCCGTCCTTGGCGTGCGAACGGATAATGTCCGCGGAAAGCTCGGGCGTAAGCTCGTCGTGCAAATTATAATCGCCTTGGTTTTCCGTGAAATGCTCAGGGTATTGGATTTTGCCTACGTCGTGATACAGCGCCGCCGCGCGCGCTCTATCCACGTTCTCGCCAATCGCCGCCGCGCTCGCTTCCGCTAATTGCGCAACCATCATAGAATGGTTATACGTGCCAGGAGCCGCCTCTTTGAGCTTTTTGAGTATTTTCGCTTCCGAACTCGTCAGTTCCCGCAAGCGGAACATCGTCAGGCAGTTGAACATCCGCTCGAATACGGGGAGCAGGGCAAGAAAGAGTATCGCCGACGTCATTCCGCCGAAAAACCCGTAGCCTACCTGCATGGAGATATTTTTCCACGCCGATTGCTGTGTGATCGAAACCGCTTGTTCCACGCTCAAAAGATTGGAAACCTCTAATATGAAAATGACGAGATCAATGGGCACGCAAATCCACAACCCGTTGCTCATAACCGAAAAACGCGTTCTTAACCGTGCGCCAAGAAAAATCGCTACCATGCCCGCCGAAAAGGATATGACAAGCGAAGAATAACAAATTTTTGCGGGTACTTCGGGTACGCCGAACGTGTCGATAACGAAGATAAGCAACGTGCATATCACGTTCATAAAAATCGCGTTCTTTCTTCCAATGAGCACGAACATTAGCATTGCTACGAGCGCAACGGGACGCGCATAAATCGCGAGCCTATAACCGATCACGCAGGAAAAAATAAGATATACGTGCAACACCGTGAACACCAACGCTATATTTCTTGCGCTCGTCAGCGTTTCCCTATCTTCAAAGTAGAAGTAGAAATACGTAATGACAAAAAGCAGGAAGATACAAAACGTGGCGTAGACGAAGTTCGCGCCCTGCTCGCGCATATATCCGCTGATATTATCCCGCTTGCCCCATAAAAGCAACACCGCGGCTATCCCTAAAAATATGATAAAATGCATAAGAAACAGTACCGCGCTTTTTAGCGTGTCCCGTTTCGTCCATTCTTTGCCAAATTTCTTTTCCGTCATCTTTGGTTATTCTCCTTTACAGGCGAACTGTTTGTTTTCTCTTCTGCTTTTTCATACGCGCGAATGATTCGCATAACCAACGGGTGCCGTACGACGTCTTTTGCCGTCAGATGGCATATCCCGATCCCGTCCACGCCCTCTAACACTTTCGTGGCGTGCACAAGTCCGCTTGTTTTGCCGTCCAAATCGATTTGCGTAACGTCGCCCGTTACCACCGTCTTACTGCCTTCGCCCATACGCGTTAGGAACATTTTCATTTGTTCTTTGGTCGTGTTTTGCGCTTCGTCTAATATGATAAACGCGTTCGACAGCGTTCTACCGCGCATATACGCCAGCGGAGCAACTTCTATCACGCCCCTTTCCATAAGCTTTGCATACGTTTCCAAGCCCAAAAGCTCTTGCAACGCGTCGTATAGCGGGCGCAAATACGGATCGACTTTTTCCTGCAAATCCCCTGGTAAAAAGCCCAGCTTTTCCCCCGCTTCCACCGCGGGACGGGTGAGTATGATTTTATCCACCTGCTTACTTTTAAACGCCGACACCGCCATACATACCGCCAAATACGTCTTGCCCGTGCCTGCCGGTCCAACGCCGAACACCACCGTGTTTTTCTTGATCGCGTCTACGTAGGCTTTTTGCCCGATCGTCTTGCATTTGATTTGCTTGCCCCGCGCCGTTACCGCCACCGTTCCGCTTTCCAGCGTTTGCATCTCTTCTTCCTTGCCTTCAAACGCAAGCTCGATACAATACGCGATTCGGCTTTCGTCGATTAGTTCCCCGCGTTCTGCGGTTTTGAGCAGTGCCGTGAGTACCTTTGCCCCTATTTCCACCTGTTTGGGTTCGCCTTCTAAGCGTATTTTTACCCCTTCGACGTAGGCAATAATTTGCAACTCTTTCATTAGAAGGTCTAAATTTTCGTCGAACGCGCCGAGCACGGCGGATAACTTGTCCACCGACTGCGCGTCTATCGTTATTTGCATTTTATTCGTTTTTGACAAAACGCAAGCCCCTCCTAATAATTATACGAAATCGTGCTTTCATACTCTATCTTTACGCAAAAGCTCTCGCCTTTTTGTGTGATTTCCTTTTTGGTGATTCTATCGTCCCCGTTAAGCCCAAGCTCTAAATACGCGCTCGCAAACGCTTGTTCCTGCGTTTCCGCTTGCAAGGTGTTTTCGTATATGCAAGCAATGCGTGCTATGGCAATGGGTTTTACCTTTTGATATTCCCCGTTTTCCGCCACAAAATACCCGCCAACCAGCGTTTCGCCCGCTTGTACTCTATCCCCCGCTTTCTTTTGCGCCGTACCGCGAAGCACCGTTAAGCTTATGAGCGTACCCGCTCTTTCACTTACCATATCCCCCGCTTGCAGGGCGGTTTTGTCAAAAGGGGAAAGGCGCATTTCTACTTTTACGCGCAAGCCGTCTTTTTTTACCGAGCAAAACTCCACGCCGTCCAAAGCCAGCAATTTTGCGCATACGATATCTTCGTTTCCGCTCTTATATTTGGAAAACGGTTTAATGCCGTAGCTTGATAGCGTTTGCTCCGCTTCGCGCGCGTAGACGTTTGTGCCCGTATATTCCACGCCCAATATCAGCCCGTCGAAATAGCTCGTAAGCGCACAAAAAAGCAATACGCCCAACACCACGCCAACACGGTTTTGCAAGCGTTTTACCCGCCGAAACAGCCCCACCGCGCCGATTTTTTGCGCAAAATACGGACTATACACGCTTTTATTATAACATATATCCGGATAAATTGCAAAAACTTTTTGGATATCTTTTTTATTTACGCTAAATTCCACACGGTTTTTTTGCGGTTTTTGTAATTTATACACCGAAATTCCCGCGCGTTTGAGCTTTAACAGGGCGCGCTCGGGCATAATCCCTTCGATCGCCACCCGTTCGCGAAATGAAAAAAAGGACATATCCTACCTCCGCTCGTCTAGCGTGCGGAGCGCGCGTATTTTGCCTTTGACCCGCAAATCGCCGTCGCAATATTTATCAATCGCAAGGCTTTCCCCTTCAAGCTCGATCGCCGTGTGCGGATAGTATAAAATTATTCGCGTGTCCGAAAAATCTCCCACCGCTTTCACGCCTTCAAAATACCCTTCACCGCCCGGTACGAACGTACAACGCCAAAGCGCCGTGTCCGCGTTTTTGAAAATTTCATCAATCAGTCGCATAGAATAGTATATGCGCGGGAAAGGCGGGAAATTCGTTAAACGGTAAGTGAAGTTTTCACTCTGTGAAAAGTGAAGTATGCCTGACGGCAAGTGAAGTAGCGACTTCGTCGTAGTGAAGTTTGCCACTATGGGGCAAGTTGTGGAATAATTCAATAACTTTTTGCGAAGTAAAAAACTTCACGTGCGCATAGCACATACTTCACAACGCAGTTACTTCACTTTTGCCCAACGGGCAAAAACTTCACTTTAATCTAAAATATGCACCAGCTCGTCTTTGACCTTTTGCGGAGCTTCCGTGCGACAAACGATCGTGAGCACGTCCCCGCCGTGGAGCACCGTGTCGCCGTCGGGGAGAATAAGCTCTTCACCCCGCTTAATCTCGGTCACCCGCACGCCCGAGGGCCAAAGCACGTCACGCACTTCGCGCTTGTCCGCTGTCGCACCGTATGCAAGCGGTAGCACGAACACTTCTTTGTTTGCGCGTTCGTGTATGCCGTTCTCCCGTTCATACACTTCCAAAAGTTCTTCGTAAATCCCGTCCGTGCGCGAAACTTCGCCGATCGTATAGCCGATAGAAACGGCTATGATTACGGGTAACAGCGGTGCAAAACTGCCCGTAAATTCGCAAATCATAATAATCGCCGTGAGCGGGGCTTTCACGATTGTCGTGAAAAACGCCGCCATACATATCATTATCATTAAATCGCAATACGCTTTATCCATGCCTAAATTGCAAAACGCCGTGTTCAAAATCCCGCCGATACACGCCCCGATTGCTATCATTGGGATAAATATTCCGCAAGGTATACCCGAACCAACGTTGACCGTCGTGATAAAGAATTTCAAAAGCAGGATAAAAAGCAAAGTGAATGCAAGCGAAAAGGAAAGCAGGCTCTCCACCGTGGGTGTAGCCGTTCCGCCCTTTGTGCCAAGCGATTCGATCAGATGATGTCCACCGCCCATTGCCGTCGTTGCCAAAAACGAGATAACCCCGCCAAGCAACACCGCCACCATGATTCGTACGGTGTGCGAATAGCGTCGGTTTTTAAATTTAATTTTCTTGAACAACCTGCGCATGCCAAAGCACGCTTTATAAAACGCCACTCCAAGCAGTCCGCAAACGACGCCCGCGAGCACTACGTAGCTATAACTTGACAGCGGAAGCTCGTGGAAAACGTAGGAATGGAACGCGCTTTTCACCTGCATTCCGAGCAACTGATAGATAAGCGAGCGCGTGAGCATACCGAACACGACGGAAGAAAACGCGCAAATGAACACTTCGGGCGTAAAGCGTTTGTGCGCTTCTTCAAACGCGAACACCATGCCCGTGAGCGGTGCGCCCGAAGCCACCGCAAGACCCGTGCAAGCCCCGCCCGTGATTTGGTAACGCTTGATCATTTCGTTGCGTTTGAGCGACGAAGCCACGCCGTCGCCAACGCCTGCGCCAATCAAAACGCTCGGGCCTTCCGAGCCTATCGAAAGCCCCATAAAAATACTCAACAAACACGCCGCGAACGCCGCCGTCGTGTCTTTCCACCATTTCATGCGCACTATTCCGCGCGTTGCGCCTTCCGCTTGCGGTATACCGCAACCGCGCACAAGCGAAGATATCTCTCCCGCTACGCCCAGCATAAATCCGCCAAGTAATAACGCAAGCAAAAGCAAGGGTATCAACGCGGGGTTGGTTTTCACGAACGCGTAGACCCCGTGCGAAAATTCTTCGCCTTTGACCGCGAGCACGTTGAACAGCGTTACGATCGCGCCCGCAAATACGCCCGTAACCGAACCCACCGCTACGAGCTGGATTATATTACGATATAAGTTACCGTTTTTCTTTTCGTATTTCTTTTTAATCGTTTTTCTCATAATCTAAGCAAATTGTCCGTTATAAAGCGCTTTATACGCGCCGTCCTTTTTCAAAAGTTGTTCGTGTTTGCCCGTTTGCACCACGTGCCCGTTTTCCATAACCAAAATGGTGTCCGCGTTCTCGATCGTAGATAGTCTATGTGCCACGATAAACGTCGTTCTGCCCTGCATCAGCTTATCGAACGCATCAGCAATCTTACTTTCCGTGCGTACGTCGATAGACGAAGTGGCTTCGTCTAATATCAGCATAGGCGGGAGCGCAAGCATAATACGCGTGATACAAAGTAGTTGTTTTTGTCCTTCGGAGAGCGTGCCGTTCTCTTTGAGCACCGTGTCGTAGCCATTTTCCAAACGCTTGATAAACCCGTGTGCGTGTGCCGCTTTCGCCGCCCCGATCATTTCTTCGTCCGTGGCGTTCTTCCTGCCCATTTTTATGTTTTCCCGCACCGTGCCGTTTTTAATCCACGTTTCCTGCAAAACCATACCGTAGTTTTCACGGAGCGATTTACGCGTGATATCCCGCACGTCTTTGTCTTCGATTTTCACCGCCCCGTTATCCGTGTCGTAGAACCGCATTAACAAGTTGATGAGCGTGGTTTTTCCGCTACCCGTTCTGCCCACGATCGCCACCCGCTCGCCTGCTTGCACGCTTAAACTCAAATTTTCTATGAGTTTTCTTTCTTTCGTATAGGAAAAAGATACGTTTTCCAGGCGTACGTTGCCCCGTACGCCCACAAGCGGGGGATTGTCTTTATCAGAGATTTCTTCTTCCGCGTCGATAAAGGCGAATATGCGCTCCGCGCTAACGAACGCGCTTTTTAGCTCCATGATCACGCCCGATATTTCATTGAACGGTTTGGTGTATTGGTTGGCATAGGATAAAAATTTCGTGAGCCCGCCAACCGTGAACGCGCCCGAGGCAACGTCGAATGCGCCGATAAGCGCCACCAGCGCATAGATTAAATTGTTGATAAAACGCGTGGACGGGTTGGTGAGCGACGAATAGAACGTACCGTTTAACGACGCTTTTTCAAGTCGTGCGTTTATCTCGTTAAATTTGTCTTCGTTGGCTTTTTCTCTATGGAACGCTTGCGTGGTTTTCAAGCCCCCGATCGCTTCTTCCGCAAACGCCGTCGCTTCTCCGCGCGTTTGCGTTTGCTCCACGAAAAATTTATGCGTATGCGTGGATACGAATCTTGCCACGAGCAACGATACGGGTGTGAGAAGCAGTACGACAAGACCGATTTTTACGCTCGTAATCAGCATAAACACAATCGTGCCCACGATCGTCATAATCCCTGTGAAAAATTGCGTAAAGCCCATAAGCAAGCCGTCCGCAAACTGGTCCGCGTCGGCAATTACCCTGCTCACCGTGTCGCCGTGGGAATGGGTGTCGATATATTGCAATGGCAGTTTGTTTATCTTTAAAAAGGCGTCCTTTCGCAAATCGTGCACCACGTTACAGGAAATACGGTTATTGCAAAGGCTCATAAGCCAACCTGAAAGTGCCGCTACGCCCACGGCTATCCCCGTCAAAACGAAAATTTCTTTTAACCGCGCAAAATCCACCGCGCCCTTGCCCACGATACAATCGATCGCGTCGCCAAAGAGTACGGGCACGAACAGCGTTGCCACCACCGATACGATCGCGAAAAGTAGCGAACCGACAAGTGAAAAGGGATATTTGCCTACGTAGCGCAAAACGCGCGAAAGCGTACTTTGCTTTTTCATACCGCATTCCCCCTTTCGCCGTATTGCAAGCGATAAATTTCGCGATACACTTCGCAGGTTTTGATCAGCTCTTCGTGCGCGCCAAGCCCCACCGCTTTCCCTTCTTCCAGCACTAAAATTTTATCCGCGTGCATCACGGAAGACGCGCGTTGGGATACGATAAAGGTCGTCGTTTCCAGTTTTTTAATTTCCGCGCGGAGCGCGGCGTCCGTGGCGTAGTCGAGCGCGGACGACGAGTCGTCTAAAATGAGAATATCCGGCTCACGCACGAGCGCGCGGGCAATCGTCAGGCGTTGTTTTTGACCGCCCGAAAAGTTTTTTCCGCCCTGTTCCACGGGAATATCCAAACCGCCCTTTTCGCGCACGAAATCTTCCGCTTGCGCTTTTTGGAGTGCGGAATAAAGCTCTTCGTCCGTGGCGTCCGTTTTGCCCCAAAGCAGGTTCTCTTTGAGCGTGCCTTTAAAGAGCGTGGCTTTTTGGGGTACTACCCCGATCCGCTCGCGAAGATACGTTTGTATGCTTTTATCCTTGACGTTCACACCGCCGATTAGCACTTCGCCCGTTTCCACGTCGTAGAAGTGGGGCAGGAGATTGACGAGCGTGGTTTTTCCGCTGCCCGTACCGCCGATCACGCCCACCGTTTCGCCCTTTTTCAAGGACAGCGATACGTTTTCTATCGCCGCGTCTGCGCCCTGATTATAGCGCACGGTTACGTTTTTAAAACAAATAAATTCGTCCGTTGTTTGTTTCTCAAACTCGCCTGTTTGCAGGGACGGTTGCATTTCCAGCACCGCTTGAATTCTTCCCCCGCACGCCACAGCTTTGGTGACGGTTACGATCAAATTCGCAAGCTTGATAAGCTCCACGAGTATTTGTCCCATTAGGTTATACAAGGCAATCACTTTTCCTTGCGTGAGAGTACCGCTATACACTTTCACACCGCCTGCGTATAAAAGCCAGATAATCGCGGCGTTGACGATGGCAAGCGTGAGCGGGTTGGTGATCGCCGCAATCGCACCTACGAATTTCCTGCTTTTATTCAGCTCGTCGTTTCTTTGACGGAAAATTGTTTCTTCTTCCGCTTCGTGGCAAAAGGCGCGGAGCACTCTTGCACCCGTTAAATTTTCGCGGGTGGAAAGGGTTACCGCGTCTAATTTTTCCTGCGATTTTTTATACAGGGGCATACACGCGAACATTACCGCGTAGACGACGATGGCAAGCACCACGATCGCCACGGCAAAAATCCCGAACGACGACGGGTCTATGATACACGCGGTGATCATTGCCCCGAACACGATAAAGGGCGAACGCAAAAACAAGCGAAGCGCGAGATTGACGCCCGATTGCAATCTATCCACGTCGCTCGTGATGCGCGTGAGCATGGTTGCCGTGCCCAGCTTATCCACGTCTTTATACGAAAGCGATTGCAGTTTTTTGAATAAGTCCCGACGAACGTCCGCGCAAATGCCCGTCGCCGCGCGCGCGGAAAAGTATTGCGCCACCACGGAAAACATAAATCCGAACAACGCAAACGCGCCCAAAACGGCACACATTTTGATGATATACGGCTTGTCCGCATAGGGATAGCCCCCGTTTTCAAACGCGCCCAAGCCCTTATCGACGATCAGCCCTACCACGAAGGGAACGAGTAGTTCAAACGTCGCTTCCAAAAGCTTAAACAGCGGTCCGAGCACGCTTTGCACACTATACGGTTTAAAATAACGTAAAATTTTCTTCATATCCGTTTTATTATACCACGATTTTTCACGAATAGCAAGGAATTTTTATCCTTTTGCTTGCCCCTATGGGGCAAAGCGTGAAAAATAGCCCCCGAAAGGGCTATTTTACTATTCGCCAAGCAGTGCGCGATAAAGTTCCATATATTCGCGAAGCTCTTCCACTCTCGCACCGTCGTCGGTGGAGGATAACCGTTCGTTGGTTCTTCGTATGCGCAAATCGTTAATGAACACGTTCGTCAGCATCACGCTCACAATCAGCGTCATAAAAAACGCTACCGCGCAAATGATCGTGGGAAGCACGAAAGTGTTTTCCTTCACCGAGAAAATTTTTAAGCCTAAAACAAGCGTTGCAATCAACAGCGCGATAGACGGTATCGCCGCAATCCCCGCGCGCAAACCCGATTTTTTCAATCTCCCCGCGATCGCTTCTCGACGGCGGGACTGCGTTTCTTCCACTTGTTTTGCAAGCGGTTTTTCTTCCGCTTCTAACTCGTTATACCGCGCTTGCAATTTATCACGGTAGCTTTCGCGTATGATATCCACCGCTTTATAACCAAGGTCAAACTCCAACGTTTCAATCCCTGCTTCTAAATATTCTTCTATCAAAACGTCGGGGTTATTGAACTCTTGCGTTCTCGCGCGCCAATACCCCACCGAAGCCTTGGTGGCTTCTTCGTCTAAGGACAGCGCGTGCTCGAATTTGAGCTGTGCTAAATGGAAGCTCCCGCTTTGCAAACATTCTTCGCCTTCTTGCACGTAGCGTTCGTATTCCGCTTTTCTAAGCGCCGCCGCTTCCGCTTTTTCGCGTTTTACCTTCTCCGCTTCTTCGGGGGAAAGCGATGCGAGCTCTTCGTCGTCTTCGTCGCCAAAGGTGGGAAACTCAAACGCCACTTCGTCCGTTTCTTGCTCTTCGCTTGCCTGCTCGGCAAGCTCGTCCGTTGCGTCTACGTAGCCGTCTGCCGTCTTTTTCAAGCGTATGCCCCTGCCGTATTCGTCGTCGATAATTCTTTCTTCCATATTTGCTCCTTTTATATCACAAACGGATTTTTTAAGATTTTTTGTTCGCTTGGTGAAACCGTTTTTAAAACCGCGGTTTTATATTTGCCCCGATACCTACTCTTTGCCCACTCGCAAAGCTCTCTCGTTTCAAACATAGCCAAAACCGCACTGCCCGAGCCTGTCATAACCGCCCCGAGCGGGGAGAAAGACAACGCTTCTTCATACGCCTTTTTCACGTCGTCGCAAAGTCGCGATGCGGGGGGATATAAATCGTTCGTTAGATACCTGCCTGTCTCTTTTTCGTCGCCAAGCATAAGCGCGTTTATACATTTTTCCGTTGCACCCGAAAGCAAAGCGCGTGGCTCGCGGTCGTATTCGCGGTAGCACGCCCCCGAAGATACGCCCGTTTGGGGCAAAATCATCAAGAAATACAGTTGCTTGGCAAGGGGAAGTTTTTGCACGATATCGCCCCTGCCTTGCATACGCGCAAAACCGCCGTCGAGCATATATTTCACGTCGCTCCCAATGCCGTTTGCAAGCGTTTCCAAACCCGCCCTATCGTCTACGCCGTACAGCTTTGCCATGCCCGCCAGCACTCCGCTTGCGTCCGCCGACGAACCGCCAAGCCCTGCGCCCATAGGAATATTTTTATAGATAGTGATATCCGCGCCCGTACAACCAAACGCGTTTGAAAATGCTTCCGCGGCTTTGAGCGCGTTGTTTTGTTCGGGGGGGATACTTTCGCTACCCATTCCTTTCATGGTTACACAAGAAAGCTTGTCCTTGCGTTTTTTTAGCACGATTAAATCGAAAATATCCACGCTCGCCACCAGTGAGTCGAGCAGATGATAGCCCCCGCCCTCCCCGACGATTTCCAGCGTGAGATTGACTTTTGCGTATGCCTTTATCTTGACCGTTTTCATCTCTTTATCCAAAAGCGGCGGGGGAACACCCCCGCCGCTTGCGTTGGTTTATCTTATTGTAGCATATTTTTGCCAAAATGACAAGAATTTAACGGGGTTTTTACTTAATTTGACGATACACGAAAATGCGTTCGCCCGCTTTGACGGGAAATTCCAGCTCGGGATTGCTTTTTTTCAGCTCGTCAACGTCGCGGTGCAAGCGTTTTGCCACGTCCCAAAGCCCTTCGCCTTCGCGCAAGGCGTATACCGAGATCGCCGCGTTTGATTGCACGCACGCTTCCCCTTCCACCACTTCTTTGATATACGACCATTCTTTTCTTTCATAGCTTTTGATACAAAGTTTGAGCGTGGCTTCCGCATCCGTTACCCCTTCTTTCGTTCTTCTAACGTTAAGCCCGCAAACGATCGCGTCCGCCCGCACTTCTTCGCCCGTGATATCCACGGGGAACACGAACGGCAACGAAAGCGTGGCACTTTTGTAGCCGTTTTCACTGCCAAGCAACACTTCCGCTTGCACTACCCCTTCGGCTTCCCAGCCCGTTTCGCTTTTTCTACAATGCACTTCCGTGATAGGAAGTACCGCCGCTTTAAGCGTATATTCGCCGTCTATCTCGCCCCCAAGCGACGCCGCACCGCCGATACGTTGCACGCATTTTATACTGTTCGTTAAATACATACCCCCGTCGTTTTCCCTTTCAAGCCGTATTTCGCAGGCAGGGGAAAAGGCGTCTTGGACGGCTTGCACTTCGTCGGTGGTATACAAAAAACAATCGGCTAACAGGGCGTAGGAGAGTACCATTTTACACTTGCCCTTTTCTTCGTCGATTAAGGCTTGGAGCTGTGCGGACTTGACCTGTACGCGCGCGCTCGCTTGCACCCGCCCGAACGCTTCGTCGCAAGGGATTTGCATGTGGAAGGGCACGACGCGTTCATACGAGCACACGCTTTCGTCGCTCTTTAACACGCACACGTTCAAAACCATTTCCCCTTCGATAGACAGCTCGCCCGTTTTCACGCGTACGGCGGTGACGAGCGCGTTTTCGCTATGTAACAACACGTCGCCCAGCGTATCCGTTTCAAATTCGTCTTCTGCTTCCGTTTCCCCCGACACGCAAACGCTCTTGCAAAGCGTGAGCGGTTGTTTTTGCGCGCAAAGCGCGTCGCCACCGACAAGATATTCCGTCGCTTTGCTCCCATACACGCTGATTCCTGCGCCAACGACGACGGACACGTATAATCCCGAACCTTCTCTACGGGTGGACACGTTGTCGCAGGTGAGCAGGATTTTGGCAAAGCACGCGGGCGTGACCGCGCCGTTTTCGGCTTTATGGAAAAATTCCGCACCGCGCTCCGCGCGACATATTTTTCTATTCCCGTCTTCGTAGACGATACAAATAAGCAGTTTTCCCCCGTAGCGCACTTCCCCGTCCGCGCAGACACATTCGTTTGCGACGGCTTTCGCGTGCACGGCAAGCACGCTCCCTATCTCACTGCCGGGCAATCGACATTCCACCATCGATTGTGCGGTAAGGTTGCAAATTTCGCCCGTGTAACGGTAAGTTTCATATTGCGGTTTGATTGACATAGCTATCTCCTTCGCTTGATTTTTATTGCCTTATTATCCTATGTGCGATTTTCCGCGTTTAGAACTTTTCCCCTTTCCCTTTTGTATAAAACCCCAAACGCTTGGGCATACTCATACTATGATTAAGCCGACCAAAAAAATATCCGACGTTAAACAAATGGTGAAAGATTGTTCTTTACAACGCGTTGCCGTGAAAGTCAATCTCGGTCGCAACAAGAGTGTGAGCTATTCGGGTGTGCTTTCGGGTATTTACCCAGCCCTATTCACCGTCAAGCCCGACGACAAGGATTTCCTTGGCAAAACGGCGTATTCTTATTCCGACGTATTATGCGGAAACGTAAAAATAAAACGCTTGTGAGCTTCACAAGCGTTTTATTTTATTTCCTTAGAGTACCTTTTTTAAGAATTTGCCCGTGTAGCTGTTTTCCTTTTGCGCTACTTCTTCGGGTGTGCCCTCGCACACGATCTCGCCTCCGCCGTTGCCCCCTTCGGGACCTAAATCTATGATATGGTCAGCGGTTTTGATGACGTCTAAATTATGCTCGATAACCACCACCGTGTTCCCGCCTTCGCGCAGTTTGAGCAGGATTTTCACGAGCTTGTCCACGTCGTAGGAGTGCAAGCCCGTTGTCGGCTCGTCTAAAATATACAGCGTTTTGCCCGTGGAGCGTTTGGCAAGCTCGGTGGCAAGCTTGACCCGTTGCGCTTCGCCACCTGACAGCGTTGTGGAGCTTTGCCCAAGCTTGATATACCCAAGCCCAACTTCGCCCAAGGTTTTTATTTTATTATATATGGTCGGAATGGGCGCGAAAAATTCGCACGCTTCTTCCACCGTCATATCCAACACGTCGGCAATGCTCTTGCCTTTATATTTCACTTCCAGCGTTTCGCGGTTATACCGTTTCCCACCGCATACTTCGCACGGCACGAAAATATCGGGCAAGAAATGCATTTCGATTTTGATAATCCCGTCGCCAAAGCAATGCTCGCACCTGCCCCCCGAAACGTTGAAAGAAAAGCGTCCTGCTTTATAACCGCGCTCCTTGGCATCAGGCGTGACTGCGAACAAATCGCGAATGGCGTTGAACACGCCCGTATACGTTGCGGGATTGCTCCGTGGCGTTCTGCCGATCGGGGATTGATCAATGTCGATTACTTTGTCAAAATACTCTATCCCCCGCATACTTGCGTATTCGCCCTTGGCGTGTTTTGCGCCGTTTAGCTCGTTTGCCAGCGTAGGATAGATAATCTCGTTGACAAGACTGGATTTTCCGCTACCCGAAACGCCCGTTACGGCAGTGATCAGCCCCACGGGGATTTTCACGTTGATATTTTTTAAATTATTTTGCTTGCAACCGTCAATCTCCAACCATTTATCGCCTGCTTTTGCGCGCACGGCAGGCACGGGGATTTTGCGTCTGCCCGCTAAATAATCACCCGTGATTGAATTTTCCGCGCGCATAATATCTTCGGGCGTACCGCTTGCCACGACCTGTCCGCCGTGTACGCCTGCTTTCGGTCCGATATCCACGATATAATCCGCCGCGCGCATGGTGTCTTCGTCGTGCTCCACGACGATTAAGGTATTACCCAAATCACGCAAGCCCTGCAAGGAATTGAGCAATTTTTCGTTATCGCGCTGGTGAAGTCCGATACTCGGTTCGTCCAAAATATACAATACGCCCGTCAGCGCACTGCCAATCTGCGTGGCAAGCCGTATGCGTTGGCTTTCCCCGCCCGAAAGGGTTACCGCGGTGCGGGTGAGCGTGAGATATCCAAGCCCCACGTTCCGCAAAAAGCCCAAACGGTTATTGATTTCTTTGACGATCGCATCCGCAATCAAATGCTCGGTTGCCGTGAACGAGGCTTTGATCTCGTCCATAAAATCACAAAGCTTATCCACCGAAAGCTCGCAAACTTCCCAAATATTTTTTCCGCCCACGCGCACGGCAAGCGCTTCTTTTTTCAGGCGTTTGCCATCGCAACCATCACACGGGGCGTTGCGCATAAGCCGTTGGATTTCCATTTTCACACCGTCGGAAGTGGACGTTGCGTATCGGCGTTGTAGGTTATTGACGTATCCTTCCCACGTCTTTTTAAAACTCCCCGAAAAGGAACGGGTGCGGTATTCCATATCCACGCGCGTGTCGCTACCGTACATTAAAATATCGTACACGCCTTCGGGCAAGTCCTTGACGGGTACGTCGAGCGAAAAACCGTAGGCTTTGCCAAGCGCGGAAAGCTCCATAAGCGCCATAGAATTCGAGCCCAAGCTCCAACCCGTTACTTTCATTGCGCCCTCACGCAAAGTCTTTGTCTTATCAGGGCATACGAGATCGGGATCGACGAATTGCTTAAAGCCCAAGCCCGAACAGGTAGGGCACGCACCGTAGACGGTGTTAAACGAGAACATACGCGGTTCAATCTCTTCAATGGAGATTCCGCAATCGGGACAAGCATAGTTGACGGAAAAAAGCTCTTCCGTGTCGTCGTGGTCGATCACCACCAAGCCGTCCGCAAGTTTGAGCGCGTTTTCAAGGCTATCCGTCAGTCGTTTTTGCACGGTGGGTTTGACAATCAACCTATCCACCACCACCGATATATTATGACGGAGATTTTTTTCAAGCTTGATTTCTTCCTGTAAATCGTATACGATACCGTCGATCTTCACTCTGCCGTAACCGCTCTTTTTAAAAGAGGCAAGCTCTTTCGCGTATTCGCCCTTTCTACCGCGCACGACGGGGGCGTTTACGAGTATTTTCGTGCCTTCGGGCATTGCCATAACCCGATCGCAAATTTCGTCTACCGTTTGACGGCGAATGGCTTTTCCGCATTTGGGACAGTGCGGCACGCCGATACGCGCGAACAAAAGACGGAAATAATCGTAAATTTCCGTTACCGTGCCCACCGTGGAACGGGGGTTGCGCGAAGTCGTTTTTTGGTCGATAGAGATAGCGGGAGAAAGCCCGTCGATACTCTCCACGTCCGGTTTTTCCATTTGCCCTAAAAATTGACGGGCATAGGAAGATAAACTTTCCACGTATCGTCTTTGGCCTTCGGCAAAAATCGTGTCGAAAGCGAGCGTGGATTTTCCGCTACCCGAAAGCCCCGTGAGCACCGTGAGCTTGTTTCTCGGTATCCGCACGTCGATATTTTTTAGGTTATTCTCTTTTGCACCTTTAATAATAATTTCTTCTTGCATTTTCAATCCTTTATAGTGAAGTTTTTCACTTTGTGAAAAGTGAAGTAATTTCATAGTGAAGTATGTGCTATGCACAAGTGGAGTTTTTTCGCTTCGCGAAAAAGTTATTGCAAATATTATATAGTTGCCTTGCAAGTATTGATAGACTTAACCAACATTCTTCTAATAATACCACTATCTAACAATAACTTATTTTCATCGGTTTTGCCGATTGCATCTACT